>JAFYYO010000389.1 GCA_017557475.1 Bacteroidaceae bacterium | reverse complement strand
GTAACTGCCATCAAATCGTCCCAACCGCCAAGAGCCTTCAAGCCCAAGACGAGGATGATAAGCGAGCCGAGCAACAGGATAGGTGTCTGAAGCACAGAGGTGTAGAGCACGCTCTTCATGCCGCCGAGAACGGTGTAAAGTGCTGTGATGAGCACAAGTCCGATGGCTGCAATCCAGAAGAAATCGATACCCCAAAGTTCCTTAATGCCGAACACTTGTTGGAACACAAGTCCGCCAGCATAAACCGTTACGGCGACTTTCGTCAGCACATAGGAAATCAGTGAAATGACGCTCAGGATGGTGCGGCTCTGTGTATTGTAGCGACGCTCCAGGAACTCGGGCATGGTGTAAACCATAGAACGAGAATAGAAGGGTACGAATACCCAACCAAGAATAAGAATCATCCAGCCCTGAATCTCCCAATGTGCCATCGCCATACCCGAAGAAGCACCTGCTCCAGCGAGTCCGATAAGGTGCTCGGAACCGATGTTTGAAGCGAAGATGCTAGCACCAATGGCTATCCAAGTTGCATCCTTACCGCCAAGGAAATAGTCTGCCGAGTTGTCGTTCTTTTGAGAAACGACCCAAAGTACGATGCCGATTAGCGCACAGCAGAAGACGCCAATGACAATCCAGTCTAATAATGCCATATTAGTTTACTATTAAAAAGGAGCCCTGAACGTTGGATGTCCAGGACTCCATAAGTAAATAATGCGTGTAATTAGCAGAGTTTGCGAGAGCCGTCGCCAATGACTACATCAATGACGATTGGCTTCTTGCCGTACTTCTTCTCGAACTTCTGGACAACGACTTTCTTGAAGTTTGCTGCAAGTTCGTCTGCAACGAGGTTGATGGTGCAACCGCCAAAGCCGCCGCCCATGATGCGAGAACCTGTAACGCCTTCTTCCTTAGCAACTTCGTTGAGGAAGTCAAGCTCTTCGCAGCTTACCTCATACTCCTTGCTCAGGCCGTAGTGAGTCTCGTACATCATCTTGCCGACGGTTTCGTAGTCGTCCTTCTGCAAAGCATCGCAGACAGCAAGCACGCGGAACACCTCACCAATGACGTAACGGGCACGCTTGTACTCGTCCTCGGTGATTTGGCTCTTCACCTCTTCCAGCATGTCGTAGTTGGCGTCACGAAGGCTCTTTACTTCGGGATGAATCTTGCCGATAACCTCAGCAACATGTTCGCACTGGAGACGGCGCTCGTTGTAGGGAGAGCCCTTCAGTTCGTGCTTTACGCAACTATTGACAAGAATGAGCTGATAGCCTTTGGGATTCCAGGGGAAGTATTCGTACTCACCGCTACGGCAGTCGAGACGAAGCAGAGCACCCTTCTTACCAAGAACACTGATGGCTTGGTCCATGATGCCGCAGTTCACACCCACATACTTGTGTTCTGTGCGCTGACCAACCTTTGCCAGTTCCATCTTCTCAATCTTGTTGTCGCCGAACAAATCGTTCAGAGCGAAAGCATAAGTGCTCTCGAGAGCTGCACTTGAACTCATACCTGCACCAAGAGGCACATCACCTGCAAAAGCAGTATTAAAGCCTTCTACGGGAACGCCAAGAGCCATCATCTCACGGCAAACACCGAAGATGTAGCGAGCCCATGTTGCGCTGGGACCCTTCTCGTCGTCGAGAGAGAACTGAACGCGATCCTTGAGGTCGATACTATAAGCATCTACATTGCGAGTGCCATTAGGCTTAATCTCAGCAATGATGCCCTGTTCTACTGCTCCGGGGAATACGAAGCCATTATTGTAGTCAGTATGTTCGCCAATCAGGTTGATGCGTCCAGGAGAAGCATAAACAGAACCTGTGCTGCCGTCGAAGTGCTTTACGAAGCGACTACGAACATCGTCAATTGTAAGTTTCATTATTGAAAAGTTTAAAAGATTAAGTGTTCAAAAGTTCAAGTGTTACTCAACAGGGATGTCCTTGTTTACGTTCTTGCAGCCAATCACGCTGTAGTAGAGCATGTAAACAAGCATAGCAATTACGAGCCAGTAGCTATTCATGTAGCCAAAGCCCTCAGCAATCTTCTCCTGAATCCAAGGCATTACACCGCCACCTACAACGAGCATCATGAAGATACCAGAAGCTTGCTCTGTGTACTTGCCCAGACCTTCTACTGCCATATTGAAGATGCAACCCCACATGATACTGGTGCACATACCGCAGAGAACGAGGAACAGACAGCTCAGAGGAACTTGGAACATAGCGAAACCATCGGCTGCGCTATAACCAGGCATACTGATTGTTGTGGTCTTGGGAATAGCAATGGCGATGAGAATCAGGATGATAGCAATTGTGCTCATGGTAATCATCTGTGCTCGGCTGCTAATCTTGCCAGAAACCAAAGTGCTGCTGAAACGACCAACCATCATCAGCAACCAATAGATAGCTGCAATTGCACCACCGATGGCTGCACCATTTACTGCGATACCGGCACCCTTCTCGCTTGCGTCAGAGAGATAGAAGATAACCTGTGCGGGAATACCAATCTCGATACCTACATAGAAGAAGATAGCGATTGCGCCAAGTACGAAGTGGCGGAAGTTCCAAGCGCTGTGCTCGTAAACCTTTGTGTTGCGCTCCTGAGCGGGTTCAGGAATCTTAAGGCTGGCAATGATGATGAATGCGATGCCGAATACTGCCATTGCGATGAAGAGCAGAGGAGATACGTCGGACATAGCAGTCTTGTCGGTTACTGTACCTACGAGAGCACCTACCAACAGAGGAGTCAGTGTGCCAGTCAAAGAGTTCAGCGTACCACCAGTCTGGATGAGCTGGTTACCCTTGTTGCCACCACCACCGAGCATGTTCAGCATGGGGTTCACAACGGTGTTGAGCATACAAACGCAGAAGCCGCAAACGAATGCACCAAGCAGATAAACATAAATGGCAGAACCCTGCAGGAACTCGAAGCTGGAGAGGTACTGGATGCAGATGCCGATGAAACCTACTGCGAGGGCAGCGAGAGTGGTCTTCTTGTAACCAATCTTGAGGAGCATCTTGCCTGCGGGAATACCCATGAACAGATAAGCCAGGAAGTTCATGAGGTTACCGGTCATACCTGCCCATTCATACTGGTTCTTCCAAATGGTTCCGAATGGAGCGGCCATGTTAGTTACGAATGAAATCATCGCGAAGATGAAACACATTGTGATAATAGCAACAAGATTGCTATTCGATTTTGTTTGTGTCATAATAATTTAGGTTAAATTTATAATGAATTAATTGAATTTGCGTGGTTACCACTCGATGCCAAACTTATAGATGGTCTTCTGCCTGTAGATTTCGCCGGCTTTCAGGATGCAGCTGGGGAAGTAGGCACGATTGGGAGAGTCGGGGAAGTGCTGAGCTTCGAAACAGAGAGCAGAGTACTTCGGATAGGTCGCTCCCTGATTGCCCGTAAAGCCGTTGAGCCAGTTGCTCGAATAGAATTGAACGCCTGGTTCCGTAGTCCACATCTCCATCTTCCTGCCACTATTGGGCTCTACGCACTTCACGGCATAGGAAAGTTCGCCTGGCTCTCTCTTATTCAGCACAAAGCAATGGTCGTAACCAGTTCCGTTCACAATCTGCTGACAACTTGTGTCGCCGATGCGTTCACCCACAGCATGGGGAGTGCGGAAGTCGAACGGAGTGCCTTCTACCTTCAGGATTTCGCCTGTTGGAATGCTTGTCTCGTCGATGGGAATAAAGAAATCGGCGTTGATGGTGAGGATGTTGTTCAGAGCCTCAGGCGTTGGGTTCGCGATACCAGCCAAAGAGAAGAAACCGTGACTCGTCATATTGACGGGAGTCTTCTTGTTCGTAGTGCCGCGGTAGTCGATGATGAGTTCGTCGTCTTCCGTCAAGCTGAACTTCACGTTCATGTGCAATTCGCCAGGGAAGCCTTCTTCATAATAAGCTGAAATGTAGCGAAGTACAAGTTCGTGCTCGTTGATTTGTTCAGCATCCCAAACGCGAGCATGGAAGCCAGTTGGACCGCCATGAAGGTGATTGGGGCCGTTGTTGATAGCGAGGCTGTAGTCCTTTCCATTCATTATAAAATGTCCCTTAGCGATTCGGTTGCCGTAGCGACCAACAAGCGTGCTAAGGAACGGTTCGGGACTGTTGACCATGTTCTGAATAGAATCATGTCCCTGAATAACATTGGCCATCTTGCCTTCCTTGTCGGGAACCATGATGGCCATTATTGCACCACCGTAATTCGTGATGCTTACTTCCATTCCATTACTGTTTGTCAAAGTGTAGAGGTCGGTCTCCTTACCCTGAATGACAGCTTGGAAGTTTTCTCTCTTCAATCCGGAAATGAGTACGTTGTCCATAGGCGTATTGATATTTTACTATTTGTTAATTTACAATATACTTATTTGCCTCTTTAAGAGGCCTTTTTCCTTGCAAATATAGCAAAAATAACAATAGCTTCAAAGGAAAACGGAGAAAAACTTACATTTCAACCTACGAAAAGATGTTGTAGAACATAAGGGGAGGATTTGACGACGCGATTATTCGTGTTTAAAAACACATGCAGTTACGATGCCAAACGTAACACGTGTAATTTGCCAACAACACACGTGATGTTTGCCAACAACACACGTACTTCTGGCCAACGGTACACGTGATGTTTTAAGACAAAGCCTTAGTATCCGAGAAATGTGAGCAAATCCGCTACAATAAAGGTGCTGCCGCCGATGTAGATAATGTCTTCTGCAGTAGCATTTTGTTTGGCAGCATGGAAGGCAGAAGCGACATCCTTATAGGCCGTTCCGCGTAGGTCGTGGGCTTGGGCTCTTCTGCTTAGTTCTTCTGCAGGCATAGCTCTTTGCACAGAAGCTTGGGTGAAATAAAACTCTGCATCCTTTGGCATCATGGAGAGTACTGCGTCCACATCTTTGTCGCTGACCATTCCGAAGACAAAATGCAGTTGATGATGGGGCAGGGTAGCAAGGTGACGGAAGATGTATTCGAGGCCTCCTTTGTTGTGAGCAGTATCGCAAAT
>JAFYYO010000388.1 GCA_017557475.1 Bacteroidaceae bacterium | reverse complement strand
TCCAAGTGGAGCACTTTCGAACGTTTCTGGGGCATCAAGAACTTGGCTCAGGAGAAATACCATTTCCAAGAAATAGGCATCGTGTCTTCGAGAGAGAAAGAATTATTCTCCATCTTCAAGGAATAGCCTAACCTGCTGATTGTCAGCGAAACTTACCCCTATATAGGAGCAACTATAGCCCCTGTATAGGGGATTTTGTTTGCAAACTGTCGTACCTTTGCACCAACAATCGAGATACAAAGGCGCGCATTGCATCCTCGTTTGCAAAAATGAAAATATTAATAACACTTAAACAAAAAAAATTATGAAGGAAATAAAAATTAAAAGAAGGTTCATCCCTCAAAAAGAAGGAGAGCCTAAACCACTTCCACCAACTACAGTTATGGTGGAGACAGAAGAGCCCCTCGAACAAAGCCTGAATGCTTTCGACCTCTGCGTGGAAGCGGCAGGACTGAAACAGGAAGAAATGGACATCTGGGGAGTTCATAACTGGCACAGCAACCTCTTGTCCGTACTCTCCGTTGGAGTCGGAAAACTGATGAGCAGAGCACAGCTCTTTGCCGTTGTTAGAAAACGACTGCCAAACTATGCGCAGACAAAGGACTGCGAGACTCTCATCAACAACTTCTACGACAAGTATGATTCCGAGAGAGAGTACATGAATGCAAATCTGCGAGGCATCAATGCAAGAGCCCAAACCCCAGTTGAAGCCACAAACGAAGATGACCGCGAACTGGACAAACTGACAAAAGACTGGAATCCGCCACCATTGCCCAACAGATTGCCACGACTCATCCACCTCCTCGTCAAGCCCTTCCCGAAGCAGTATCACCCCATGCTCACCATCGCAGCTTGCGTCGTTCTCGGCAGCATTGCCAGCCACTATCGCAGCATCTACCTCGATGGCCGAACCATAGCCGCCAACCTCTACGCAGCCATCATTGCAGGCAGCGGAATGGGCAAGAGCTGGGTTACGGAACTCTTCGAAATAATGTGCAAAAACACTCTGCGAGACTGGGACAAGAAGGAATGGGCCAAAGAACGCGAGAACAAGGAAGAACGCGACAAGAAAGCCAATGCTAAAGACAGGCCGCCAAAGTACCACCCCCGCTTCCGTATCATGGAAACAATGTCGAAAACATCCTTTCTCGAAGTGCAGACCAACCTCGGCGAAAACGGCATGATGCTCTGCAACTACACAGAAAGCGACGAGCTGGTCAACGCTACCCGACTGCAGTTCTCGAACATCTCTGTCCTGCTCCGCAAAGCATGGGACCTGAGCATACATCAGCAGTACTACATGAGCGACGCATCGTGCAACACCCAATGCCGACTCTGTGCAGCCATCCTGCTTACGGGAACATCCAGATCTGTTCTCGGCCGACTCTTCTCGGACACAGAGAACGGCATGATGCAACGCTTCATCCCAATGATAATGCCACGACTGAAACGAACCTTCCGTCCACCTACCCTTTCCCCTCTTTCAAGAGACGAAGAAGCCGAAAGAGATGGCCTGCTTCAAAGCCTATGGCAAAAGGACTTGGCGCTGCAAGATGGCACTAAAATGCTCGAAATGCCCAAGACTCACAAAGCTGTGCAGGCATGGTACGACACCATAGAAGTGCGCTACAACGACGGCGAACTCTCGGAGGCAGAAGCAAACCTTTCACATCGAGTAGGACAGTTCATGCAAAGAGCTGCAATCCCTTTCGTGGCACTCTATGGAGAAGAACAGAGAGAGGTGCTCGACCTGATACGATGGCTCGGCGACTTTGCCTACTACAACATCTGCCATCTCTTCGAGGCTCGCGTCAACAAGGACATGAAGGAGTCGGAGGAAATGCTCCAGCAGCACATCGACGGCCGTGTCAAAGCATTGCCACTGCTCGACAACCTGCCCGAAACATTCACCGTCAAGCAATTCAAGGAAGAGCGTATCCGCAATGGGCAAAGCGAAAACGTCAGGACACTCCTGAGCCGCTACCGCAAAATCGGCAAGATCGAAAGAGTGGCCAGAGGCGTCTATCGGAAAATAAAGTAAATGTTACATATAAACGTTGCATATAACACAGACTGTACCCCTACCTTTTTAATCTTATGTTTAGAATCTTTCTCCCTTATCTTTTGCAGGTGAGGGAGATTTTTTGTAACTTTGCAAGCACAAACAACTAAAAAACAACTGATATGAAACGCTCTCTTTTACTGCTTGCGGCTGTGATGTGTGCCGCTATGACATGGGCCGACGTCGTTCTGCCCGGATGGATGACTTCGAACATGGTGCTGCAACAACGCACGAAAGTGCATCTTCAAGCTACAGCCAAGAAAGGCGCTACCGTGAAGATTACGACTTCGTGGGACAAGAAAACTGTGAAAGCCGCTGCCGACAAGATGACTGGAGCCTTCGAGTTTGACCTCGATGTACCCTCTGCTGGAGGTCCCTACACGCTCACGTTCGACGACGGCAAGAAGCTCGTCCTCGAGAATGTGATGAGCGGCGAGGTATGGTTCTGCAGCGGTCAGTCGAACATGGAAATGCCCGTCGAAGGCTGGGGCAAGGTGCAGAACTACGAACAGGAGGTGGCCAACGCCAATCATCCGCTCGTTCGCCTGTTCCAAGTGGAGAAAGTCGTGGCTCATACGCCTCAGACGAAGGTCCCTCTCGGTCACACGAAAGGCTGGGCAGTCTGCTCGCCCGAGATGGTGAAGGAGTTCTCCGCAGCCGCTTATTTCTTCGCTCGCGAGGTCTCCGAGAAGCTTGGCATCGCAGTCGGAGTGGTCAACAGTTCTTGGGGCGGAACTCCAGCCGAGAGTTGGCCCAGTCTGGAGGCACTGCAGAATGTAATAGGCTTCCAAGAACACGCAAAGAGGGCTTTTGCAATAGGCTTCGACGAAGATAAAATCAACCAACTCTATCAGGAAGAACGGGCCGAATGGATGGAAGAAGTGTATGGCAACGATTACGGCCTCGAAAAGGGTAACATCGACAAGGCACTTTGGGCGGCAACGGATTTCAATGATTCAGGTTGGAAGCAGCTTAAACAGCCTCTTTCATGGAGCAAGACTGACGAGTTGAAGGACTTCGACGGAATCGTCTGGATGCGCAAGGAAGTGGAGATCCCTGCAGCTCTGGCAGGCAAAGACTTGAAACTCGAACTTGGAGCCATCGACGACGAGGACGTAACATATTGGAATGGACAACGCGTGGGCATGACTTCAGGCTGGATGGCAAATCGCGCTTATACCGTCCCAGGCAAACTGGTGAAGGCTGGCAAGAACATTCTCGCCGTTCGCATCAACGATACTGGCGTAGAAGGCGGGTTCTCGAAGGAAGCAAAAGATTTCTATCTAACTGCAGGGAGCACCAATATCTCGCTTGCTGGCGATTGGAAGTTTAAGAAAAGTCTCGATGCAGCCAACATCAAGGCGAGCGAAACGATGACGGAACCTGCAGCCCCCAACAGCGCTTGGTATCCAGCAGGTCTCTACAACAGTATGGTGGCGCCTTTCCTCACGATGCCAGTTCGCGGTTTCCTTTGGTATCAGGGTTGTTCGAACGTTGGCAGAGCCGTTCAGTATGAGAGCCTCTTCCAGGCTTTGATTCTCGACTGGCAGGCACGTTTCAACAAGAATTCCGAGGTAACTCCCTACCCCAAGCCAGAACCTCAGGAAGGTCGTCGCAGGTTCATGATGCAGAACACGAACTCGAAAGCCCTACCCTTCTATTTCGTGCAGATTGCCAACTATTTAGAGCGCAAGCCGTTGCAACCTAAGTCGGGCTGGGCAGCTATTCGTGAGGCTCAGCGAAAGGCTCTGCGATTGGATGGCGTTGGAATGGCTGTGAACATCGACATCGGTATGGCGAATGATATTCATCCGAAGAACAAGCAGGAAGTTGGTCGTCGTTTGGCTCTACTTGCCCTCAACAGAACTTATGGTCAGGAAGAGCCTTGCGCAGCTCCTGAGTTCCTTCAGATGAGCGTTACTGACGGCAAGGCAGTCCTCTCGTTCCTGCCCACTCAAGGAAGCGATATGCTCGAGGAAAACTC
This sequence comes from Bacteroidaceae bacterium, assembly GCA_017557475.1. The sequence continues at coordinate 5,450 of JAFYYO010000388.1, read as the reverse complement.
GGACATCAAGGGCTTCTCGATTGCAGGTCCAGACCATGTCTGGCACACGGCAAAGGCCTTTACAGAAGGCAACGGGCAGTTTGTTTGGCGAGTAGTTGTGGAGTGTCCCGAAGTGCCGCATCCAGTAGCAGTTCGCTATGCTTGGGCAGATAATCCAGAATGCAACTTCAAGACGCAATCAGGACTGCCTGTAGGACCATTTAGAACCGACGATTGGGAAGATATTAAGTAAGATGTTGATGTATGAAGTTTGATGTATGAGGTTTGAGGTTTGAAGAGCCATCATCCATCATCCATCATCCATCAGCCCTCAGCCATCAGCGCAGCGACTGACTCCGCACAACGCTCTCCATCGACTGCAGCGCTAACGATTCCTCCTGCACAACCTGCTCCTTCACCACAAGGGAAGAGGCCTGAGATACGAATATGCTGCAAGGTCTCAGCATCGCGAAGAATGCGAACAGGACTGCTTGTGCGCGTCTCAATACCAATAACCGTTGCCTCCCCTGTCAGGAAGCCGTGCTTTTGCTTTCCCCACAACTTGAAAGCCTCTCGCAGACGCGTGCTGATAAACTCCGGCAACCAGAAATGCAGGGGACTCGCAATCAAGCCAGGAGCGTAGGAAGAAGGGTTGAGAGAGGACGAGAGCCGACCATTCACAAAGTCCGTCATTCGCTGAGCAGGAGCCGTTTGCTTCTGATTCGCCTGAAGCCAACAGGTCTTTTCAAGACGCTCCTGAAGGTAGACCCCCTCTAACAAAGGATTTAACTCCTCCCCTTTATGGGGAGGCTGGGAGGGGTCTGGAGTTAGGTGGCTCAGGTCTTCTTTCCTTATCTCCACCACCATTCCGCTATTGCTCCAACGACCATTTCGGTTCGAAGGACTCATGCCATTCACCACGACTTGCTCAGGACCGCTTGCAGCAGGTACTACAAATCCTCCAGGACACATACAGAAGCTATAAACGCCACGACCCTGAACCTGCGTCACAAGACTGTATTCCGCAGCTGGGAGCCACTTTCCTCGACCTTCGCGACTATGATACTGAATCTGGTCGATAAGCTCCGCAGGATGCTCCAAACGCACGCCAATCGCAAGTCCCTTCGCCTCAATCTCAATCCCGCTTGAAGCCAAGTGCCGATAGACATCTCGAGCAGAATGACCAGTAGCGAGGATAACCGCAGAAGCTCGCATCTCCTGATCATTTTGAATTTTGATGCCCGTCACCCTACCCTCTTCGATGATGAGTTCAGTCATCTTCGTCTGGAAGTGCACTTCGCCGCCACAACTGAGAATCGTCTTTCGCATGTTCTCGATGACTCGAGGCAATCGATCTGTCCCAATATGAGGATGCGCATCTGAGAGAATCGCAGGACTTGCACCGTGTTGTACGAAAATCTGCAAGATGCGGTCTGTATTGCCTCGCTTCTTGCTGCGCGTATAAAGTTTTCCGTCGCTATAGGCTCCTGCCCCACCTTCGCCAAAGCTGTAATTGCTCTCTGGGTCAACCTTTTGCTCAGGACGAATGCGAGCAATATCTTTCTTGCGCTCACGAACATCCTTTCCTCTCTCCACGATGATGGGCTTCAAACCCAACTCGATGAGTCGCAGAGCTGCAAACAAACCGCCTGGGCCTGCGCCAACGACAATGACTGAAGGCCGCTCGCTCACATCCTTATAGATGTACGGCTCGAAGTCCAACAAAGGCGGCTCTTCGTTCACATAAGCCCTTACCGTCAGATTGACGAAAATAGTCCGCTGACGAGCATCAATACTCCTTTTGAGCACACGAACAGCCTGAGCCTCGATGCCTTTCTCTTGTCGAAGATAAGCCAAGATGCTTTGTTCGTTGTAAGCCTGTCTGGGCAGTATGCGCAGAGAGAGTTCGTGTACCATTCTCGTCCTATTTTGGCACAAAAGTACAAAAAAAATCTAATCCCTAATCTCTAATCCCTAATCTTTTTATACCTTTGCACGCGAAAAACGATAAAGAGCAAGGATGAAAGTATTGAAGTTTGGCGGAACTTCGGTTGGTTCCGTAGAAAGCATACTGAGTGTAAAGCAAATCATCGAGCGGCAGGAAGAGCCCGTCATCGTTGTGGTTAGTGCCCTTGGTGGCATCACCGATAAACTCATCAAAACCAGCCAGATGGCTGTAGAAGGCGATTGTGCCTATCAGCAATCTTTCGAGGAGATAAAGGCGCGACACGAAGAGATGATTGATGGCATCATCCCTGCTGGCGAGAAGCGCGAGAAGCTTTTGGCAACAGTAAACGGATTGCTCGACGAACTTCGCAGCATCTATCAAGGCGTCTATCTCATTCGCGACCTCAGTCCCAAGACGCAAGCCGCTATCGTTTCCTACGGCGAACGCATTAGCAGTCAGATTGTTGCAGCTTTGATTGATGGCGCAAAGTGGTTCGATAGTCGCGAGTTCATCAAGACAGAATTCAAGGCCGGAAAGAACCGTCTCGTTAGAGAACTGAGCAACAAACTCGTTCAGAAGACTTGGCAGGAAGTTCCGCAGAGAAGTGTTGTAGGTGGTTTCATCAGTACTGATGCCGAGAGCGGTGAAGTGACCAATCTTGGACGAGGCGGAAGCGACTATACTGCGAGCATTATTGCTGCGGCTTTGGATGCAAGCGTCCTCGAGATTTGGACCGATGTCGATGGTTTCATGACTGCTGACCCCAAAGTCATAAGCTCTGCTTATGTGATTCCAGAGTTGAGCTACATCGAAGCAATGGAGTTGAGCAACTTTGGTGCAAAAGTCATCTATCCGCCAACGATTTATCCTGTTTGCATCAAGCACATCCCCATTCTCGTCAAGAATACCTTCAATCCCGATGCTGCAGGCTCTATCATCAAAGATGAAGTGGCGAGCGATTCGAGAAGCATTAAGGGTATTTCCAGCATTAAAGGCACAACGCTCATTACTGTTTCAGGTCTTTCGATGGTGGGTGTGATTGGTGTGAACCGTCGCATCTTTACTTGCCTCGCAGCCAATGGGATCAGCGTCTTTATGGTCAGTCAGGCTTCCAGTGAGAACAGTACGACTCTTGGCGTTCAAAATGAGGATGCAGACGAGGCTTGCAGAGTGCTGAACATTGAGTTCCAAAAGGAAATAGAAGACGGTTCGATGTTCCCAATGCTTGCAGAAAAAGGTTTAGCAACAGTCGCTATTGTTGGCGAGAACATGAAGCACACGCCTGGTATCGCAGGCAAGCTCTTTGGAACGCTTGGTCGCTCTGGTATTAGCGTGATTGCTTGTGCTCAAGGTGCTAGCGAGACAAACATCTCGTTCGTCATCAAGCAGGACTTCCTTCGCAAAGCACTCAATGTGATTCACGACAGCTTCTTCCTCTCTGAGTACCAAGTGCTTAACCTCTTCGTTTGTGGTGTAGGAACTGTTGGCGGAAGCCTCTTGGAGCAGATACATCAGCAGCAGGAAAAGCTGAAGCAGGAACTGCGACTGAAGCTCAACATCGTGGGAATTGCGAATGGTCACAACGCTATCTTTACTCGCGAAGGAATAAGTCTCGAGAACTACCGCGAACTGCTTGAAGCAGCACCAAAGAGCGACATCAAACGCTTGCATGATGAGGTCATCGGAATGAACATCTTCAACAGCGTCTTTGTCGATTGTACTGCGAGTCCAGAAGTAGCCTCTCTTTATGCCGACTTCCTCGACCACAATATCAATGTCGTTGCAGCAAACAAGATTGCAGCAAGTAGCGATTACGCCAATTATCGCCTTCTCAAAGAGACCAGTCAGAGACGAGGCGTTAAGTTCCTCTTCGAGACAAATGTTGGTGCAGGACTGCCTATCATTCGCACCATTAACGACCTTCGCAACTCAGGCGACAAAATCCTTCGTATTGAGGCAGTTCTGAGCGGAACGCTGAACTTTATCTTCAACACAATAAGCAAGGACATTCCTTTCAGCGAGACAGTTCGTTTGGCTCAAGAAAGAGGTTACAGCGAACCCGATCCTCGCATCGATTTAAGTGGCAAGGATGTGATTCGCAAGCTCGTTATCTTGTCGCGTGAATCAGGTTATGAAATCAGTCAGGAGGATGTGGAAGCCAAGCTATTCATTCCGCAGTCGTTCTTCGAAGGAACGCTGGAGGACTTCTGGAAGAACCTGCCTTCACTCGATGCTGAATTTGAGGCTCGCAGACAAGCACTTGAGGAGCAGAAGAAGGTTTGGCGCTTCGTAGCGAAGCTCGAGAACGGCAAAGCAAGTGTTTCGCTTCAGGAGTTCGACAACAACCACTCGTTCTATGCGCTTGAAGGTAGCAACAACATCGTTTTGCTCACGACAGAGCGCTACAAGGAATACCCGATGCTCATTCAGGGTTACGGAGCTGGAGCAAGCGTCACAGCTGCAGGCGTCTTCGCTGATATCATGAGTTTGGCATGAAAGACCTACAGACCCACCCCTAACCCCTCCCCTGAAGGGAGGGGATAAAGAAATGAATAGTTATAAGACTGCTGATCCGTTTAAGTATTCTCTTCTGAAAGAGTTCGCTCGCGAGAACAGAAAGAACCCTACCGAAGCAGAAAGTCTGTTGTGGCAGTTTCTTCGAGACGGACAATTAGGCACCGTTTTCAAGCGTCAACATATCATTGATAATTACATCGCAGATTTTATATCTCTTCGGCAGAAACTGATTATAGAAGTTGATGGTGGCTACCACAGCCTTCCAGACCAGTTAATCAGCGACGAAGAGAGGACAGAGATACTAAATTATTGGGGTTATCGTTTAATTCGCTTCACAAACGAAGAAGTCTTGTTTGATATTGATAAGGTATTAGAAAAGGTAAAAAAAGAGATAAACGACCCGTTAGAACCATCCCCAATCCTTCAAAAGGAGGGGAACAATTAAATGAAAGAGATAACGACGAATAAGAAAGTCTCCCCTTTAGGGGGAGATTTAGAGGGGTCAAAACTCTGGAACAGCAACTACCTGAAGACGTGGAGTGCGAACTTCATGCTCTACTTCTCCTTCATGGTCGTTACGCCGCTCTTTCCGCTTTATCTGAGTGAAGTGTTTGGTGCCACGAAGGACGAGACAGGAATGGTGCTCAGCGGCTATGCTTTGACGGCCTTGCTCATTCGTCCTTTCAGCGGATTCTTTGTCGATTCCTTCCCTCGCAAAGTCGTGCTGCTCGTCTGCTATGGGCTCTTTGCCCTTTTCTTCGGAGGCTACTTGATAGCAGGTTCCCTACTCTCTTTCTGCATCATTCGAACCCTTCATGGCGCACCGATGGGAGCCACAACTGTTGCCAACAGTACTGTTGCCATCGATGTCTTGCCTTCGAGCAGAAGAGCAGAGGGCATTGGCTACTACGGACTTAGCAACAACCTCGGCACAGCCATCGCACCAACCGTTGGAATGCTCATCTATCAATGGACAGCCAACTACAACCTCATCTTCACAATATCC
>JAFYYO010000387.1 GCA_017557475.1 Bacteroidaceae bacterium | reverse complement strand
GGCAATCCCTTCAGCATCGTCTTTGCGAGAGCCCTGCAAGCCGCTCCAGAGAAGAAGAACGAAGTCTCAGGTTTGCTCATCATGGGCATCTTTGGCGGCACAATCTTCCCGCTTCTGATGGGCTTTGCAAGCGATGCAACAGGTCAGGTCGGAGCCGTCCTCGTCATGAGTGTCGGCATCCTTTATCTGCTCGGCTTCTGGCTCCAGGGCAGGAAGGCTTGAAAACATAACACGTTATGTTGGTCAACTAGCCACGTCTAGTTGGGGAATTAGCCACGTCTAGTTGGCCAACTAGGCACGTCTAGTTTGGAGATTAGCCACGGCTAGTTTGAAAATGAAAAAGGGCAACCATCGCGGCTGCCCTTTTCCTGTCGTTAGATTGATTGTTTTTGAGAGAATTGATTGTTTTAATATGCTTTTGCTTATAAAGCGGAAATGATTATCTTGGGAGTGAATTGATTGTGTCGATAGGCTGCGAAGTAAGTTCGGCAGATTGTTGTTCGGGACTGCCTATCGTGATTTGTTGCAGACTGTCTATCGACATGTCCTCAGCCATCTGAGCAGCGGATTCGACATCTTCGTCGTTGGTGAAGCTCTGATGAGCCGCATTGCCGATAGTGAGTAGGATTGCGATGAGTCCAGCTGCTCTGTAGAAAGGACGCCAGCGACGCATAAAGGTCACTTTGCGAGCCTTGCACACCCGAATCGGAGCTTCTTCTCCTACCAGTCGAAGCATCTTGTCCTGGAAGTCCTTGCCGAGGTGCTCTTCAGCCATTTCATCTTCCTCGATGAAGAGTTGACGATAGGGAAGCAGGCTTGCAGGCACATCCTCCTGACGGAAGAAAGTGCGAAGGATTGCCTCCTCCTCGAGTGTCGTCTGGCATTCCCAGTAACGCTCCAACAGTTGTTCTATGTATTTATAGTCCATTCTTTAACTTTCCTTTTATCTTAGTTCGGGCTCTGTGCAGATAGACCTTCACTTGTGTCTCTGTGATGTCAAGCGTTTCGGCTATCTCCTGATAAGTCTTGCCCTCAATGTCTCTCAAGAGCATGATGGTTCGTTGTACTTCAGGCAGGTCGTCCATGAGCCTTCTGACGAGAGAGATTTGCTCGTTTGCCTCCAACTGTTCAGCAGGCGTTTGACTGCTAAAATGTGCCATTTCATCGAGATTTTCGGTCTTGCGACCCACTCGTTTCACGATGTCGAGAGCACGATTCCTACAGGTTGCGATTGCGAACGCTTCGAGATTGTTTATCTGCTCCCATTCGTCGCGATGCTCCCACACCTTCAACAATGTGTCCTGCACCACATCTTCGGCCTCTGCCCTATTCATCGTAATGCGAAGAGCAAGGCGAAAGAGCCTGTCGCTCAAAGGCAAAACGGTGGTTCGGAAGCTGATGTTTTCCATCTCTCTACTTAACTAGACGATTCAGGGCCGTAAATGTTACAGCCCTGAGTGAATTATTTTTCTTTTATTGTCGTGCCTCGCGAGCCGTCGATGTTATCTGCATGAGTGATAACCACTTGTCGCACGCCTCGATGAAGGGCATCGAAAGCATTTTCAAGCTTAGGCAACATACCTCCCGAAACAACACCTTCATCAACAAGTCGTTTGAACTGCTCCTCGTTTATAGTAGGAATAACACTGTTCTCATCGTCTGCGTTTCGGAGCACTCCCGCTTTCTCGAAACAGAAAGTCAGCGTCACGTCGTAATACTCGGCAAGAGCGCATGCCACAGACGAAGCGATGGTGTCGGCATTCGTGTTGAGAATGTGACCTTCGCCGTCGTGAGTAAGTGGAGCAACAACCGGCACAGAACCGCCTTCGATGAGCTCTACAAGAAGTTGAGCTTTTACTTTATCGACATCGCCAACGAAGCCGAAATCGATCATCTGCTCAGTCCCGTCGTCCATCCTGACACGCTTCAAAGGACGCTTATGACTGCGAATGATATCGCCGTCGGCACCTGTCAGACCAATCGCATTCACGCCTTTTGCCTGCAGACCTGCAACGATGTTCTTGTTGACTAAGCCGCCATAAACCATCGTGACAACCTCGAGCATCTTCTCGTCCGTAATGCGACGACCACCAACCATCTGGCTTTCAATGCCCAAACTTGCAGCCATCGAAGTCGCCAAGCGGCCACCTCCATGCACAAGGACTTTGCGGCCAGGCATCGAAGCGAACTGGTCGAGAAGGCGAGCAAGCGATGCTTGGTTCTCCACCACACCGCCTCCTACCTTTATTATATTAAGGGGCTCCCCTGTATTTGTTTTCATCTTTATCTTCAAGCATTGATAGATAACTCATGAACCGACTCTCGGCAATCCGTCCCTCAGCAACTGCTTGCAAGACTGCGCAGCCAGGCTCGTGAGTGTGTGTGCAATTGCCGAATCGGCAGTCTGCCGAAGTCTTGAATATCTCGCGGAAGTAATGCGACACCTCCTCGCGTTCCATATCAAACGTACCGAAGCCTTTGATGCCCGGAGTATCGATGAGCGAACCGCCTTGAGGCAGGAAGTACATCTCAGAGAAAGTCGTCGTGTGCATGCCCGCATCGTGAGCCGTACTAATCTCGGCAGTCTTGGCTTCTGCCTCGGGCACGAGCAGATTAAGCAACGTGCTCTTCCCCACTCCACTATTCCCACTCAGCAAGGTCGTCTTGCCCATAAGCTCGGCCTGCAACTCATCAATGCCATTGCCCTTCTCCGCAGAACAAGTCTGGCATTTGTAACCGATGCTTTGGTAAAGCGAGACAAGTTCATGCATTTGCCTCAACTCTTCCTCATCGTAGAGGTCTGTCTTATTGAAGATGAGAAGCACAGGAACCCGATACGCCTCAGCACTTGCGAGGAAGCGGTCGATGAATGTCGTGCTCGTCTCCGGATGGGCAATCGTGACCACAAGGGCAGCCATATCGACATTGGCAGCGATGATGTGGCTCTGCTTCGACAGATTGGAGGCTTTTCGGATGATATAGTTCCGCCTGTCCTCAATGTCCTCAATCAACGCAGTCTGCCCGTCAGGACTTGGCGTAATGCTCACCACATCGCCTACTGCAACAGGATTCGTGCTACGGATTCCCTTGAGGCGAAAGGTTCCCTTTACCTTGCATTCAAATAGCTGGCCATCGTCGGTCTTGACGGTGTACCAGCTACCTGTATTCCTGACAATGAGGCCGCGCATTTAGACGGTCATGATTTCCTTCTCCTTGGCAGCAAGCAGTTCGTCCACCTTCTTGATGAACTTGTCATGCATCTTCTGCATGTCGCCTTCGGCATCCTTCTCAAGATCTTCGGAGAGACCGTCCTTGATGCCCTTCTTGAGCTTCTCAATAATCTCGCGACGAGTATTGCGGATGCTCACTTTGGCTTGCTCGCCTTCCTTGCCGCACTGCTTTGCAAGTTGCTTACGCCTTTCCTCAGTCAAAGGAGGAATGCCCAAGCGAATAATCTCGCCATTGTTCTCGGGAGTAATACCCACGTTGCTGTCCATGATGGCCTTCTCGATAGGGCGGAACATGCTCTTGTCCCAAGGCTTGATAGTAATGGTGCGTGGGTCGGGAGCAACAACTGCAGCCACCTGATTGAGAGGCACCAAGCTACCATAGCTATCGACACGAATGCCGTCCAGAATCTTCACATTGGCCTTGCCTGCACGGATGTGTGCCAAAGTCTCCTCGAGGTACATCACAGCCTCTTCCATTTTCTCCTCAGCCAAACCGAGGGTTTCCTTTACATCTATCATATTCCTATATTCTTAATAGTTTATAATGTGCATTTATGCGCTTTTGTTTAGCAAAAGTAGAGTTTTTTTGTTAAAAACACAAAGCCAAGCGACGTTATTTGCATAAAAAAGCATATATTTGTCCCGAAGAATGCGAAAATGTATGGATATTGACGCACGCATAGACGAATTACTTGCCAATCTCAAGCCAATCACGCTGGACGAGATGAAGGAGATTCGTCTAATGAATCGTACGGACACGAAGTTCGTGACGAACAAGGAAACCTTGGTTCGCTTACTGGAGCTTGCTGAGGGCAAATACTTTGCGCAATTCCATAATAACGCAAAGATTGCGAACTACATGACAACCTATTGGGACACAGATAGTCATTTGTTCTATATGGAGCACCATAACGGACATGCTCCGAGGCAGAAAGTTCGCGTCAGGACATATATGGATAGTAACGACACCTTCCTTGAGGTTAAGACAAAGAACAATCATGGCCGAACAAAGAAGAAGCGTGTCTCTGTCCCGAGCCAACAGATAACCGGCGAGAACGGCAACGAGGAGTTCCTGCAGGAGAAAGTGCATTTAGGTATTGCTGACATACATCCTACGGTTCGCAATCAGTTCCACCGCATTACACTCGTCAACTACGGCAAGACCGAGCGCCTGACCATCGACTATGATGTACATTTCCACAACTTTGAGACAGAAAAAGATGCCAACGTCGGACCTATTGTCATCATTGAGCTCAAACGCGACGGCAATGTCTATAGTCCCGTACTCGACATCCTTCGCCAGTTGCGCATCAAGCCACTCGGCTTCAGCAAGTACTGCATCGGTTCCGTCATGACAAACAAAGGACTGAAGCAGAACAACTTCAGGGAACGCATGGTCATGTTGGGCAAAATAGCAGGACAAAGATTGCAAGCAATTTGAGTTAGAACATAACAAAACTAAACAGATATGGATTTCCTAAACGACCTTAACTATCAGCTGGGTAACATGATAGGCTTAACGCTACTCGACCCCCAGCACTTCATTTCACTCGTAATGCGCTTCATCATCAATCTCATTGTGGTGACTGTCATTGCGCGTTGCTTCTACTTCCCTCGCGGTCATCGTCGCGACTACATGTTCATCTACATTCTGATGTCCATGAGCATCTTCCTTTTGGTAAGCCTGATGGAAGGCGACGGCATGAACCTCGGAGCTGCAATGGGACTCTTTGCCATCTTCGGCATCATGCGTTTCCGCACAGAGGCTGTGCCTATCCGTGAGATGACTTACCTCTTTATGCTTATTGCCGTGAGTGTTGTCAATGCATTAGGAAGAGCAGAGTATCACCCGAAGGCTGACTATTGGGATGGCTTCGGACTAATCACCATCATCTTTGTCAACCTTGTCTTCGTAGGTATGGCATGGCTCTTCGAGAGCAGTAGATTAGTAACCTCCAGTTGCAGCAAATACATCAAATACGATAATGTCTCCCTCATTGCTCCCGACAAGCGCGAGGAACTGATAGCCGACCTCGAGAAGAGAACAGGCCTGAAGATTCAGCGTGTTGAGATAGGACTCGTCGACTTCCTTAAAGACGCATGCCTTATTCGCATCTTCTATGATGAGCCTGCAGATCGTGGCAACAGCATCGAGGAAATGACAAAGATGCCTCGTCTATGACACTTCGCAGATACATATTTGCATTCTTGCTCCTTGCTCCTTGTCCTCTGCTCCTCGTCGTGTCTGCACAAGAGAGCAACGACGAAGTCGGCATCTGGTCGGAGATTGGTATAGAGAAAGGCATCACAAAGAACTGGGATGTCGGGCTCGACATGGAGTATCGTGCACAGAACAAGGCACGCTTCTCTGTTGGACTCGGCACCAGCTACAAGTTGAACAAGTACCTCAAACTTGGCATCAACTACAGCTTCCTTTATTCCGAGAAAAACAAGTACAAGATTAAGGACGAAGGCGAGGTCGGTTCCGATGACTGGACAAGAGGCTACAACCTTATTGACGAATGGTATCCACGCCATCGTTTCAGTGCCGAGGCAATCGGTAGCATTAAGCTGTGGAAGTGGCTAAAGGTATCGCTCAGAGAGCGTTACCAGTTGACACATCGCAAAGCCTGGAGCGCAGAGAAGCTCGAGCATCGAGAGAATCATTTGATGCAGTATGACTTTGATGAAGACTGGAACCCCATCATTGAGGAGGAAATCACAATTACCGACAAAACGGTAACGAAGTATTATCCCACTCTTACCGATCAAGTGTTACGTTCCCGTCTCAAGTTTGAGATGGACAAAAAGCGCTGTCCCTTCTCTCCTTTCGTATCGGCAGAGTTCCATAACAGCGTCGGCGTGGGCGACCATATGCTCCTGCAGAAGATACGTACTGCTGCAGGTTGCTCATACAAGTTCCGTAAGCACAACGAAGTGTCCTTGTCATATATCATCACTTTCGACATGTATGACATAGAAGAAGACGAAACCATGCAAGAGACTACCGTGCGACTTCACGACAGAATGCACGCTATCAGCCTCGGCTACAAATACAGTTTCTAGGAAAAAAACACATAATATATTATATAATATGAGAGTTAAAACCTTTCTTGCAGCAATGCTGCTCATGGTCGGCACCAACATGATGGCCGACGGATACCGGTACCTCACTATTACTTTTTCAGGGTCAGATTTCAACATATCCCTACCCATCGTGCAAAGGATTTCCTTTGAGGACAACCGTGTTGTGGTAACGACCAGCGAAGGAGCATGTTATTTTCCCATTTCTGTTATAGAAAAGATTACCTTTACCGAGAGTGCGACTGCCATCGAGGCATTGCCTGAACAGGCCGAAGACCTTACGTACAAGAACGGCACTCTTTCTATAAAGGGCGACGGGCTACTGCGTATCTACAGCACAAACGGAGCTCTTGTCAACATTGCCTATGTAAAAGAAGGCGCCAACGTCAGCCTCGACAAGTTGCCAGCCGGTGTCTATATTGTCCGCATGGGAGACAAGACAATCAAGGTCAGAAAGTAAGACTCCTCACCCTCCTCAGAGAGAATTAATTTTGAACTATGACATCTGATTTAAATACTATGTTGCACCGCCTCATCTCTCTTAAGGGCATCTGGGGGATTTTCTTTCTCCTTGCCCCTTGTGCCTTGCCCCTTGCAAATGCACAGGAGCAGATACGTGTTTGGAAGGAAGGCGACAGCAAACGCTTTACCACTTCGGAAATACTATTCTCCAACGATGGTGCGACTCTCTCAGTAGCAGATTCCACATACGACTGCGCCCAGTTGGACAGCATTACGATAGTACACACCGTCACCGTCACCTTTGCCGGCGACACCGCTTACGTTGACTACGGTCATACGCCAAATGTCACAGACACGATACAAGGTGCACATGTCAAACTTGTCAGCACGAACACGAAGAGCGAATTGGAGTTCGTTCTGCAAGGCGAGAGCACGCATGGTTCGCTGACATACGATGGTCCCCTCAAGTGCAAGTTCTACCTGAATGGTCTCAACCTGAAGAGCGACCGCGGTGCAGCCATTGACATCCAGTGCGGCAAACGCGTTGACCTCATCCTCAACGAAGGCACAGAGAACATTCTCGAAGATGCGACAGGTGGTGAACAGAAAGCCGCTCTCTACTGCAAAGGTCACCTTGAAGTGTCGGGCAGCGGTTCACTCACTGTCACTGGCAACACGCGACACGGCATCGCCACAAAGGAATACTTGCAATTGAAGAGGAGCACGGGAAGCATTACGGTCAACAAGGCCGAGGCTGATGCCATGCATGTCGGACAGTACTTCCTCATGAATGGTGGCACGGTGACCATCGACGGGCAAGGCGGAGAAGGCATACAGGTGGAGACAATGATGATAATAACCGAGAACAATGACACCATTCCCAATCCTGAGAAGGAGGATAATGGCCAGATGTTCATCAATGGAGGCACGCTCAACATTACCGCCGCTGCAGACTGCTCGAAGGCTATCAAAGCGCCCATCGACCTGGTTATTACAGGCGGTACATTCGAGATTGCCGCTTCAGGCAAAGGTAGCAAGGGATTCTCTGTTTCTCACGACTTGATCGTAGGTGAGGAGACTGGCACCACATCCATAATCATTCGCGCCTCAGGCGGTATTTGGGAGAACCCCGATGATGAGGATGATGAAAGCTATTGCACGGCTATCAAAGTAAAAAGGAACATCGTTGTCAACGCCGGCACGATTCGAATATCGAACAAAGGATCAGGCACTCGTGGTGTCAAGTGTAACGGCACTATTACGATAGCGCCTGGAGCCATAGTTTCAGGTAGCGGTTGGCCCAAACAGTGACATCGCACAATGTGATGACTATTATAACAAGAGGCGTTCGCATATGCTTTGCATAGACGAACGCCTCTTGTTTGTATGGGCTCCTGAGGATTACTTGTCGGATTCCTCGGCATCGAAGCGCTTCACGTCCTCGATGACTTTGAGCAGGTACTGGCCGTATTGGTTCTTGAGCATCGGCTGTGCCAGAGCCCGCATACGCTCTTCGTCGATCCAGCCCTTACGATAAGCGATGCCTTCCAGACAACCGACCTTGAGTCCTTGACGCTTCTCGAGGACCTCGATGTAGGTGGATGCTTCAGAGAGAGAGTCGAAGGTACCTGTATCGAGCCATGCGAAGCCGCGACCGAGTGTCTGCACCTTCAGTTCGCCGTCAGCGAGAAAACGCTGGTTGACAGTCGTTATTTCATACTCACCGCGAGCACTTGGCTTGATATTCTTTGCCACCTCCACCACCTTATTAGGATAGAAGTAGAGACCTACAACGGCATAGTTGCTCTTCGGATTGGCTGGCTTTTCCTCGATGGAGAGGCAGTTGCCATGCTTGTCGAACTCAGCCACGCCATAGCGTTCAGGGTCGTTCACCCAGTAACCGAAGACAGTTGCTTTCTTCTCTTCTTCTGCAGTGCGGACTGCTTCCCGCAGCATTGCGCTGAAGCCGTTGCCTTGGAAGATGTTGTCACCAAGCACGAGGCAGGCGCAATCATCACCGATGAAGTCGGCACCGATAGTGAAGGCTTGAGCCAATCCGTCTGGCGAAGGCTGCTCGGCATAAACGAAGCGTACGCCATAGTCACTGCCGTCGCCCAACAGGCGTTTGAAGCCTGGCAGGTCGTAAGGCGTGGAGATGATGAGGATGTCGCGTATTCCTGCCTGCATCAAGACGCTGATGGGATAATAGATCATCGGCTTGTCGTAGATCGGCATGAGTTGCTTGCTGATGCCCTTCGTGATGGGATAGAGACGGGTTCCCGACCCGCCTGCAAGAACGATTCCTTTCATGGTTTCGGAGTTATTTCGTTATATCGTTTATCTTGTAATCGAGACATGTGCGAAGACATGTGTAGGGACGCACCTTGCCATTAGCCACAGCCACATGTTCAGGATGAACTGCATAAGCATGAAGCGCAGCCTCATCTGTAAAGGTACTGTCGAGCATGACGTCGGCATTCGACGAGTCGAGACGCCCATCCACATTTACGGTAATGTCTATCAGTCCTGGTATACGTCCGGCCAAGCCTTCAAGCCCAGCCTTGATGTTCTGCTTCACACGCTGCTTCTCTTCCGAAGTGAGGTCTTCCCTCAGCCTCCATAATATAATGTGCTTAACCATATGCTATCTATAAATACTGAATAGTAGAGGGCAAAGTTACGGAAAAACATAGACATGACAAAGGGAAAACCTGACTTTTTCTCTTTTACTTCCAAACAAGAGCAGGGAGCGTTGCCAAACTAGCCACGTCTAGTTGGCAAACTAGGCACGTCTAATTCGCAAACTAGGCACGTCTAGTTGGCGAACTAGCCACGCCTGGTTTTTCTCACCTGCGATGTCGGGTTGAGAAGATGGTTGGATTGAGGTCGAGACTCACCCAGCCCCAGTTGTGGAAAGTGCTCGTATCTGCGCCCTTGAAAAGTTGCATCGTCTCCGAGGCAATCATCATGCTGTAGCCAGCCCGAAGCGTCACGAACTTCCAAGGTCTGTAACTTGCTTCCAAATCCAACTCGCCGCCCAGGTTCTGCCCGAAGCGGTACTTGCCGTTGTAGCGCCTCATGATGGCTATCTTCGCCGGGTCTGTGATTTCCTCGGTGGGGTCCTTGAGGAAGTTGTTGATGGGGCGTCCTGTCGCGAGCCAATGCACAGCCATGCTCATATCGAACTTCTGGCAAGGCGTGAAGAAGGCCTTGGCGTTAAGATCATTGATACCGTAGAGAGGAAGAGAACCATATCCGAAGTAATCCATCGAACCGAGAAACTCATGATACGAGCCGTAGAGGAGGTTGAATGTGCGGTTCGTGCCAGGCATCCCGTCACCTCCACTGAGGTAATCATCGCCGACAGATGCTTTCCACTGAGGTGTGAACTGCCAGCCCACATTGCCGCTCAGCATAAAGGCTCGCACGTCGTTGCCCATGCGGTCGCTGCCCAATTGATAATATAGAGAAGCGTCGATGAAAAGTTTACGCTTTGCGAAACTCATATAAGTGCCAAACGTCTGCATGTAGTTGACGCCATTCCCCTCGGCATCGCTCACGCCTTGATTGGCAAGAAGGGCACTTATCTGGAAGGGAGCCTCGTCCTGTCCGAAGTGATACCACAGCGTCTGCATATTCTTGTAGAGCTTCGTGTTCAACGGATTGACAAAGTAGTTGATGTCGTCCACGACATCTGCCGACTGATTGAAGCTGGCGATGACATGCAACTTGTTCCATGTATTCTCCCAGCCAAGGCGGAGTGCATCGTGGGCACGACCTGTAGAGGCCCAGTCGTGAGCACCAAACAAACGCTCGTCATCGTAGGAAAGTTCCTGACGACCCACTTGTGCGAAGAAGCCCTTGCCAAACGTCATCTTGGCCCACGCCTCGTGAAGAGCGATCTTGCCCGTCGTGTTCTTCTGCCCTCCATCGTGCCAAATGCCCGTATGCTGCGCTGCAATCTTCATACTGAGGTTCTTTCGCTCCCAGCCAAAGGAGAGGCGAACACGGTCGTTCACCGACAAGTTGGAGGCTGTACTCCCATCGTTCAGAGTGCCCAGACCTGTGCGAAACTCGCCACGAGCACGCACCTGTGCATCGATGGTAAAGTCTCCATAATCGGGAGCATCACTTTGTTGTGCAGAAGCAGACATTGCAAGGGCAACTGCCCAAAGCATCAAAGACGTTCGTTTCATATATCTTAATCCTTAATCTTTAATCCTATATTTAGTATGTATGCACGCTCAAGCCTTGTGCAGACGGCAAATAGTTGATGCCCCACCAACACATCTGCAGACAGAGGAAGCAGATGATCTGCCAAAGCAAAGCAGGACGAAGGCTCGAAGGACGACATCTGCGCCAATGAACATAAACGAGATAGCAGAGCCAAGTGGCAGCTGCCCACGTCTCTTTGGGGTCCCACGACCAATAAGTTCCCCAAGCTTCCTTTGCCCATAAGGCTCCAAAGAGCATGCCGATGGTAAGGAACGAGAGGCCGACACGCGTCAAGTTGTCGATAGCAGACAAGTCCTTCTCCTTGCGGAAGAGTTGCCAAATCGACAGAAGCGTTGCAGCTCCCGTCGTGGCATAGGCAAACATATAGATGATGACGTGCGGCGCAAACCAGGGACTCTGCAGGGCTGGCATCATCTCCTTGCTGTGTATCTCGGGCTTCATGATGTTGATGCAGATGAAGACAGCGCTGAGTAAAGTGCTGAACAGGAGTATCCAACGATAGCGCCAACGACCGTAAGTAATCAATCCCACAAAAGGTAGGAAGAAAGAATACCACAGCCTCGTCTCGCCCATAGTACGCAAAGGCGGACGTTCCAACGAGTGCCACATCAAGACTATGTACGTTCCGAAGACAAGCAAACCGCAGATGGTCAGCAGATAGACCGTCTTATGCCACTTGCCACGAAGCGCCAGCAGTGCCGCCACAACCCAGCATATCAATGCAGGCAGAGCAAAAAGCCAAAAGTCATTCCACGTTACCATTTATCATTCAACCATTTACCATTTTACAAACAGCCATACTGCACCTGCCAGCATCATGAAGATGCCGAGATAGACGAAAGGCAGCCAGGGGTCGCGCACCAGTTCGAAGACGCTGATGTCACTCTCGTTGCCCTTCGCCTCGTCGTAGCTGTATTGATATATCTTCCAGCCTCGAACGGAGAGAGGCTTGTTCACACGAATCGTGTCGCGCAAAGTAGTGCCGCTCTTCGTAGAGACTGTCACGTCGGACTGATAGCTTAGTTTCGGAGACTCAACGATAGAGAAGTCATGAAGCTCAACGCTGAAAGGTAACTCATACACTCTGTGCCGAGCATCGACAGCCCGCCATTCGGTCTTTCCCTCCTGCACTATCATCTGCAACCTCTGCATGTCAGCGTTGCCAAGAGTGCCGGCTACGAGGGCGATAAAGATGCCTAAATGATTGAGCAGAAAAGGTATGTGCGGCCATATAGGCAAGCGAAGTCGGGTCATGCAAGCCATTCCGACGAGCACCATAAGCCAGAGATATGAGAGCACAAACGGCCAAAAGGAGAGCATGGAGGTAATGCCAACGGGTTCCGTAGGCTGATGTCCCGATGGGACTTGCCGCGTGACTCCCATCAGGACGGTCAGCATGGCACAAGCCACTATTGCCGGAATGCCTGCCTGCAGCGTTGCCATCCAGTGGAAGAGGCGTACTTTGTGGCGCAACAGATGCATGAGCAGGATGCCGAGCAACAGGGCGACGAGCACTATGACATTGAGTGGCCAAGCCATCACGTCCCAGCGAATCGGTCCGGCCGTCTGCTGTAAGAGCATTCCGACGGCAATCAATCCGCAGCAGACAGCACTGCCTTCAGCCATTCCCCACTTCTTCATCCTTCCAACTAATCCAGTTCAAGCGACACGGGACAATGGTCGCTGCCCATGATATCATCGTGTATGTCGGCCGATTTCAAACGTGATGCGAGACGACTCGACACGAGGAAATAGTCGATGCGCCAGCCTACATTCTTCTCTCGAGCGTGGAATCTGTAGCTCCACCAGCTGTAGCGATCGGTAACTTTGGGATAGAAGTGACGGAACGTATCGATGAATCCGCTGCCGAGCAACGTGGTCATCTTCGCTCTTTCCTCATCCGTGAAGCCCGCGTTCATGTGGTTCGTCTTCGGATTCTTCAGGTCAATCTCCTCGTGAGCCACATTCATGTCGCCACACACGACGACCGGCTTCTTCTTGTCAAGCGAGAGAAGATACTGGCGGAAGGCATCCTCCCAATCCATCCTGTAACTGAGCCGACGCAATCCATCCTGGCTGTTGGGGGTATAGACGCACACCAGGAAGTGGTCTTCCATCTCGAGTGTGATGATTCGACCCTCGTTGTCGTGCTCCTCGATGCCCATGCCGTAAGTTACCGCAAGAGGCGTCTTCCGAGTGAAAACCGCAGTTCCCGAATAGCCTTTCTTCTCTGCGTAGTTCCAGAAGGACTGATATCCAGGGAAGTTCAGGTCGAGTTGTCCTTCCTGCAACTTTGTTTCCTGGAGGCAGACGAAGTCGGCATCAAGCTGTGCAAACGTTTCCTTGAAGTTCTTCCCTACAACCGCACGAAGGCCGTTGACGTTCCAACTGACGTATTTCATAAGGTGTAATTTATCTTTTGAGTGCAAAGATACAACTTTTCTTTTGTATTACAAAAAGAAATTCGTAACTTTGCATGCAATAACAGCTAAAGCTAACTATGGCAAACCTCAAAGCTCTGGCCAAAGACACGGCCATATACGGACTCTCGAGCATCGTGGGTCGTTTCCTCAACTACCTGCTCGTCCCACTCTACACACACTACATGCCCAAAGCTTCTGGCGACTATGGTGTGAACACGAACATGTATGCGTACACCGCTTTGTTCTTTGCCATATTGACTTTCGGCATGGAGACGACGCTCTTCCGATTCGCCAACGATGAGCGCGAGAAGCCCGATACCGTCTTCTCAACCGGCTTTGCTATGGTGGGAAGCCTCACAGCCATCTATCTTTTGCTTATTTTCGGCTTCATCGATCCCATTTCGAACTACCTCGGATATGCAGAACATCCTGAATACTTGCTGATGATGGCTACCGTAGTTGCTTTGGATGCCTTGCAGGCACTGCCTTTCTGCTTCCTTCGTTTCCAACATCGTCCCATTCGTTTCATGTCGTTGAAGATGCTCTTCATCTTCCTCAACATTACGCTCAACCTCATTTTCTTCGTCCTTCTCGGCAAGACAAGTGTCTTCTATGTCTTCTTCATCAACCTGCTTTGCACGAGTTTCATCACCCTCTTTTTCATTCCTGATCTGTTCAAGATTCATTGGAAGTTCGACGGAAGTCTGCTTCGAAGGATGCTCTCCTACTCGTGGCCGATACTCATTTTGAGTGTGATGGGAATCCTCAATCAAGTAGCTGATAAGATTCTCTTCCCGAAGGTTTATCCAGACGAGGCTCAGGCGAACGTCGAGTTGGGTGTTTACGGGAGCTGCGTTAAGATTGCTATGATTATGGCGATGATAACTCAAGCGTTCCGTTTCGCCTACGAACCCATCGTCTTCGCCAAGTCGAAGGACCAGGACAAGAACGAGTACTATGCCCTCGGAATGAAGTATTTCGTCATCTTCACCCTGCTTGCTTTCCTCGGAGTAATGGGATACTTGCCCATCTTGAAGTATATGATTGGCTCGGACTACTGGGATGGATTGAAGGTCATCCCAATTGTGATGGCTGCCGAGATTATGATGGGCATCTACTTTAACCTTTCTTTCTGGTACAAACTCATTGATAAAACCTACTTCGGAGCCCTGTTCTCTTTGGCAGGATGCATCGTGCTTCTCGCCATCAACATTTGGGGCATTCCCCGATATAGCTATATGGCTTGTGCTTGGGGCGGTGTCGCGGGATACGGAACGGCGATGCTCCTCAGCTATTTTGTTGGGCAGAAACTCAATCCCATCCCCTACCCGATGCGCTCGATAGCACTTTATACCCTCGTCGCAGCCCTGTTCTATGGAGTGATGGCAATGGTTCCGAAAGAATGGCCCGAGTGGAATTATCTCGCTATCAGCACAGTTCTCTGCCTCACATTTGCAGGCATAATCTACTGGAAAGAACTGAAAAGAAAACCAATAACTTAAGGGTGTTCAAAAATTAGCCACGCCTAATTCGCAAACTAGGCACGTCTAATTGGCCAACTAGGCACGTCTAGTTTGCCAACTAGGCGTGCCTAGTTTTAAGATGCATGCTGCCTACTCTCCCAAGATAACCTTTCGAAGAGCATCCATCAACTGGTCGGCAAGGCCGATGTTATAGCCCTGACGGAACCAGACAACACGATTGAAGGTGTCGCAAAGCATGAGGATGGGCAGTTCTTGGTTGCCGTGAGTGAGTTCCTCGATGTGCATCGCTTCGATTGTCTCCGGGTCGGCAACGCCGAAGAGCACATTGCCTGGCAGGTCGTCGAAGTCCTTGCGGTCGAAGTTAGCATAGTCTTCCTTGCTTGGGAAGAGCATGAGATAGCATTGCGACCACTGCGAAAAATGGATATTCGCCGCTTCCATATCGTGCAAGAGGTGCGTGCTTGGCTCGTGATTGCTACGGATAAGAGCCAGGATATAGAAGCCGCGACCAGTCGTCTCGAGTATCTTCTTGTGTATACCCTTTGCGTTCGTGAAGTAGTTCTCGCAGTCGAAATTACCGATAACATGCAGGTGTTCTTCGTCAGCACGCAGACGAAGCGGTTCCGCTTGTTGCTTCTGTGCAGCGACATTAAAGATGTTGAGGTTCGCCCAAACACCTCCATTTGCCAATCGTGTGCCACTCAGAAGCATATATTGCCCTGCATCGACCTGCACGCCATCTGCAAACGTATCCTTCCAAGTCGCGTTCTCAGGGAACTCCAGCAACTTCGGACGACCATTTTCGATACGCGAAAGAGCAAAATGCGAGTAGTAGGAAGGGTTCTCCTTGACTGCTTGGTCGGTGTATGAGAGACGAAGAAGAGCTTGTTCAGCCGAGCCTCCAGCCCCCCCATCCCCCTTTAGGGGTAGTTCTTTTAGCAAGAGCGAAACATCCACCCAACTGCCCATATCTCCCCCTAAAGGGGGTTGGGGGGTCCGGTACTGCACTTTTCCCGTGACCTCGTCGATGCAAGCAGGAATGCCTATACTGCGGGCCGCTGCCACAAAGAAGATGTCGCGGCTGTGGGCGTCGCAAGTCCTGTGGCGGAACACGCCAAGCGGACTCATGCAGAGATGCTGCGGATTGCGTGTATCATCAACTGTGATGCTGTCCTTCACCCACTGCAAAAGTTCCTCTGCACTCATGCCTTTGAAATACTCGGAAAGCGTCTTGCGATACGGCGTCAAACGCTCATTCGCAACCCTCGGACAGAGAACATAGCGGCGACTCCCCTCCACCTCTGGGGAGTCAGAGAGGGTCTCTGCCACATCCATCAGCACATCCATCGTGACATCCCTATAGTCTTTCTTTGAGAGAGTTGCGAGGATCTCATCGGCAAGCTGTTTGTCTGTCTGCTTCTTGAAGGCTTCGATGGTTCGCCAATTGGCTCGTGCCAGCGCTTCAGGGCTGTTGGGCTCGGCATTCTGGCAGAAGGCTTGCTTCATGTAGGCGATGCGAATGCTGTCTTCCTCCGCAAGACGCTTCTGATTTGTGCGCTTTGCCTCTACACTCACCTCAGGCTTGTTGTCCTTGCCGAAAGGCGGCATCAGGTCGAGTTCAAGTGAAGCGGTGTAGGTGCTGTCCTTGTCGAGAACTATAGTAGCCAAAGCATCTTTGCCGACACTCACCTTCTTGAAGCCGAACTTGCCGTCTTTGCTTGCCCAGACAACGAGGTCGCCTTTGCCGCAAGTCAACGAGGACTTGCCCTTCACATCGCTTTGCTTAGTGGCAATTGGATACAGCTCGGCATAGTTATAGAGGCGGTAATCTACCGTCGCTCCCTCGACAGGAAGGCTGTCCTGACCAAGCACGGTAACGATGATGGTTGCCACATCGACATAATTCTTCGTGACGTTTATCTCGGTGTAGCACGCCGTCTTGTTCATCACTTCCTCTGGCCCAGTGTAATCACCAAAGGCTTTCGTGTGCATGAGCATACCTCTGCTGGCCGGCTCGTTGAACCAAGCGAGGTTCAACAACGGCTCAGGCTCGCAGGCACCCAAGAAGTACCAAGTGCCATCGACCCAAGCCTCCACCCAGGCATGGTTGTCGTCTGTGTGGGCCCAACGAGGCGTATAGACCTGACGGGCAGGGATGCCGATGGTACGAAGCGCAGTGACTGTGAAGGTGCTCTCTTCTCCGCAACGCCCTATGGCAGAGCGAAGTGTGTTCATCGGCGAAGAGGTTCGGCTGTCGCTGGGTTGATAAGAGACATGCTCGTGACACCAATGGTTCACCTCGAGCACGGCAGCATACATCGTCTTGCCTTTCACGCGTTCCTTCAACTCGTCGTAATAGACAATGCGGAACGAGTCGAGGTCCTCATTGTTGACACGCAAAGGAAGCACAAAGTGCCGCCATTCCCTGCCTGGCACCTTCTCGCCCCAAGGCATCTCATGACGCGCTTTCAGCGCCACCTTCACGTTAGCTTCCCAGAACTCGCGAGAGTAATCCACGCTGTCGGGCAGTGGCATACCCGCATACAGGAAGTCGAGAGCATCCTGCACCTCTGCCTCCTCTCTGTCCGTACAAGCCGTCAGCGCACAAATAAAAGCAAAGAGCCCCACGACGAGGGCTCCCTGCAATAGTTTTCTACCGTTATTCAGCATACATATCTACGATGAGTTCACCGAACAGCGTGTTGGCCCATGCGAACCAAGAGCGTGTGAAGTCCTCAGCATTATCCTTGTTGAAGGACTCGTGCATAAAGCCCTTACCGCCATCGGTCTTCAGTATCTGCTGCACGCACCACTCCTTCTCAGCACGATCATTCGTAGTGAAGGCCTTCATCACAAGTGACATAGGCCAAGGCTTGTTCAATCCGCAGTGAGGACCACCAATGCCTTCGCCGGCCTTGCCCTTGAAGAAGTAAGGATTGTCTTCACTCCAAACAAAGCGACGCGTGTTTTGATAGATGGGATCGTCGATGGTGACGTCGGTCAGGTAAGGCAGGCAAAGCAGGCTGGGCGCGTTGCTGTCGTCCATCAAGAGGGCAGAACCGTAGCCGTCCACCTCGAAGGCATAAATCTTGCCATACTTGGGATGTTCAACGATTGCATACTTCTCCAGAGCCTCTTCAACTTGAGTTGCCATGCGACGGCAGTCACTTGCCAGGCCGTACTCCTTGTTCACATCATTCAAGATGATTGCGGCCTTGCGCAGCACACTTACAGCAAAGAAGTTGCTGGGCACCAGATAGGGGAAGATCGTGCTATCGTCTGATGGACGGAAAGCACTGGCAATCAATCCGCAGGGTTTGCCCGGATGACCATAACCACGATTGGAACGTGTGTCATGCAAGGCTTCCGTCTTGCGGGTGAAGCGGTAGTTAGTGATTGGCCCATTCCAGTTCTGTTGGTCCTGGAAAACGTGCAGAATCTCACGGATGGCCTTAATCCATTTCTCATCAAAAATGCTGGTATCGCCGGTCTTCTGCCAATAAGCATAGGCCAGACGCAAGGGATAGCACAAAGAATCAATCTCGTATTTACGCTCGTGCAGTTCCTTCTTCATTGCCGTATTGTCCGACATCCAGTGACCATTCTCAATGGCCTTGATGTTGAAGGCATTGGCGTATGGATCGATAAGGATGCATGCCAGCTGACGACGAATGACACCACGAATGAGATGACGCAAGGGTTCGTCCTGGTTCACATAGCGGAGGTAGGGCCACACCTGTGCCGCACTGTCGCGCAACCACATTGCTTCGATGTCGCCAGTAATGACAAAGGTGTCGTCGTCGCCGCTCTCGTTGCTATACCAGACTGTCGTGTCGAGGGTGTTAGGGAAGCAGTTGACGAACATCCAATACAGTTTGGGGTCGATGGAGGTGAGTTTCTGCTTGAGGTCGAGGATTTGTTTTTCGATGGCTTCACTGCGGAAGAGACGCTTCTCGGGAGCAGGACGCAGGTCCTTGATGGTGCTTTGTACTGCCACTTGCTGCTTCTTAGCAGGCTCTGGAATAGCGTGGGCTGCCACAGCACTTGCGGGGACAGCCATGAGGAGGAGAATGATAAGCTTTTTCATATCGGGTGATGTTTCTGATTATTCCGAGAATTCTGATTTCGCTAATTACTTAGCAGTCATATACACATCCAGTGTGCCGCCTGCCATAATCTGCTCGTGGGTGATGGTAGTGCCCTTGATGGGCTTGCCGTTCAGCACGTACTTCTTGACATAGATGGCTTTGTCGCTGCCGTCATGAGTGCGGATGGTAAAGGTCTTATCGTCGCGAACAGGGATGATTGCCTCTTCCACGATGGGCGAACCAAGCTGATAAACGCCACCACAAGGCTCTACTTGATAAAAGCCGAGGGCTGAGAGGATGTACCAAGCAGACATCTGACCGACGTCCTCATTGCCGCAAAGACCTGCAGGCTGATCTGTGTAAAGTTCGTCCATAACCTGACGAAGCCACTTCTGCGCCTTGCGAGGCTGGCCTACATAGTTGTACATATAGAGGATGTGATGGCTGGGTTCGTTGCCATGAGCGTACTGACCAATGAGGCCGGAAATGTCTGGCGCAGCACCAGCACCCAGGTCGCTACTTGCTGCCAAGAGGTCGTCGAGACGTTTCTCGAGTGCCTTGTCGCCGCCCATCACTTCAGCAAGTCCTTTCACATCGTGAGGAACAAGGAAGGTGTACTGCCAAGGATTACCCTCTGTATAGTCGCGTGTCTGCTGATTGGGGTTGAAGTTAGGAGGCAGAGGACGGAACTCGCCCTTCATGTCAAGGGCACGCATCACGTTGACACGGCGGTCGTAGAGTTTCTTGTAGTTCATGCTGACCTCATAGAAACGGATGCTGTCTTCCTTGTGACCAAGTTTTCCGGCGAGCTGAGCGGCTGCCCAAGAAGCGATGAAATACTCCATGCTTTTGCCGACGACTTCACCTTCGCGACCGTCGTAGGGCAGATAACCAAGTTCAGCCAGATAGTCTTTACCGCGAAGAGGCACACGCCTCATCTTTGCGTACTCTGTGGGAAGCATGCTTGCACACACGGCTTCGTAAGCCTCGTCGATGTCGATGTCGCCAGCCTCACCCTTCAGAATGATATCGGCAAGCACAGGCACAGCAGGTTCGCCCACCATGCAATAGGTGTCGTTGCTTACCAGATGCCATACAGGCAGCTCGCCCCATTCGCGATAGATCGCAAGCATCGTCTTCGCATAGTCGCGCATACGGTCGGGCATGATGATGGTTGCCAGAGGATGAGCGGCACGGTAAGTGTCCCACAGACTCCAAGTCGTGAGCGTATTGTAGTCGGCTCCACGATGAACCTTAAAGTCCGCGCCCATGTAGTCGCCTGTAATATCGTTCCAAAGCTGCGGAGCTACCATGTAGTGATACATTGCCGTGTAGAAGATTGTACGCTCGCGCTCTGTGCGGAAAGTCGCTTTGATGCGGGAGAGTTGCTGATTCCAAGCATCCTTGGCAGCATTGGCAACGCCGTCGAAGTCAAAGCCACCTGGCTGTTCGGCATTCAAGTTGAGGAGCGCATTGGCCTCACTTGTGGGCGAAAGACCCACCTTGACCATCACGTCATCACCAGGACCTACCTCGAAGGTAGCGACTCCATACTTTGCATTGAAGTCTTCGCACAGCCAGTAATGAATCGGCTTGCTGAACTTCATGCAGAAATAAACGATCTGATCACTTGCCCAACCACGACTGCGACGATAACCCATCAGCGTGTAGTCGTCAACAGGAACGACACGCGTATCTGTAGCGCGATCGCCGATAGTATTCTCCAGGTCGACGATGATACGTGCATTGTTGCTGCCTTTTGGATAAGTGAAACGATAGAGAGCGGTGCGCTCAGTAGCCGTCACCTCTGCCTGAATGTGGAAACGGTCGAGGATAACTCGGTAATAACCAGGAGCCAAGACTTCGCTCTCATGACGATACTCGCTGGCAATACCCTCGCGAGTGAGTTCCACGTCACCATAAGCAGGCATCAGGCCGATGTCGCCCAAGTCGCCACAACCCGTTCCGCTCAAGTGCATCTGAGCAAAACCGATAATCTTCGTGCCACTCTCATGATAGCCAGAACACCAGTCCCAACCTGTCTCAATCTGAGTCGGACCGGCATTCACCATACCGAAAGGCACGTTGGCACCCACGAAGACATGCCCGTGGTCGCCCGTACCGATTCTGGGATCAACATACTCTGCATAGTTCTCGGCCTGTGCAGCAGCAGCAAACAGAAGGCCGACGAGAAGGAGTTTACTTTTCATAGTCTGTTTGATTAGTTAATGATTTTGGTTGCAAATTTACGTAAAAAAGGCGAAAGCAGCAAGCCATCAGCGGAAATTCTTCGTTTCGAAAAAACATTTTCTCCCATTCCCTTCCAGAGACACAACACGGAGCATCCCCAAACTAGCCACGCCTAGTTGAGCAACTAGCCACGTCTAGTTGGCAAATTAGGCACGCCTAGTTGGGCAACTAGCCGTGCCGTGTTTGAGAACATAACACGCAACGTCCGTTTATCAGTCTGCCATTTCCCAAGAAAGAGCCGTTCTAAGCCAGAAACAAAAATGCCGCTCCATCCTTCACGGACGAAGCGGCATTCATTATTGCAATTTAGAATTATTCGGCTTGAGCTTCTTTCTCTGCTTCTGGAGCTGCAGTCTCTGCAACTTCCTCTGCGGGAGCCTCGGCTACAGGAGCTTCAACAGGAGCCTCCTCTGCTGCAGGAGCAGCAGCCTTCTTTGAAGAACGACGTGTGCGCTTAGCCTTCTTAGCAGTCTTTGCCATATTCTCATCGAAGTCAACAAGCTCGATGAAGCACATGGGAGCAGCATCGCTGGCACGGAAACCTGTCTTGATGATGCGGGTATAGCCACCTGGACGGTCGGCAACCTTCTCAGAGATTACAGTGAACAACTCCGTGATAGCGTGCTTATCCTGCAAGTAGCTGAACACGACGCGACGTGAATTAGTAGTGTCCTCCTTCGACTTAGTGATGAGGGGCTCTACATACTTCTTCAAGGCCTTTGCCTTGGCAAGAGTCGTAGTGATTCTTTTGTGCATGATCAGAGAGACTGCCATGTTGCTCAACATAGCTGCTCTGTGGGATGCAGTACGACCCAGATGGTTGAATTTCTTATTATGTCTCATGACTTTTATTCTTTATCTAATTTATACTTAGAAATATCCGTTCCAAACGACAGATTCAGACTCTCGAGCAAATCATCAAGCTCCGTGAGCGATTTCTTACCGAAGTTCCTGAACTTGAGGAGGTCGGTCTTGTTGTACTGCACAAGGTCGCCAAGGGTGTCTACGTCGGCAGCCTTGAGGCAATTGAGTGCACGTACTGACAAGTCCATATCCACCAACTTTGTCTTCAGGAGTTGACGCATGTGCAGAACCTCCTCGTCGAATTCCTCGTTCACGTCCATCTCGCTGTTCTCGAGCGTGATCTTCTCGTCGGAGAAGAGCATGAAGTGGTGAATGAGGATGCGAGCAGCTTCCTTGAGCGCGTCCTTCGGGTGAATGGAACCATCAGTGGTAATCTCAAGCACAAGCTTCTCGTAGTCAGTCTTCTGCTCAACGCGGAAGTTTTCTACAGCGTACTTGACATTCCTGATTGGAGTGTAAATTGAATCGATAGGGATAACATTCACATCAGTGCAGAAGATGCGGTTCTCGTCGGCGGGAACATAGCCTCTGCCCTTGTTGATGTTGATTTCCATGCGAAGGGATGCCTTAGGATCCAGATGGCAAATCACCAATTCGGGGTTCAGCACTTCGAAGCCTACCAGATACTTGTTGAAATCACCTGCCTTGAACTCTGTAACGTTCTCAACTGAAATGGCAACTTTCTCTGTCTCGAAATCTTCTACAACCTGCTTGAATCTTACCTGCTTCAGGTTCAATATAATGTTGGTGACATCTTCCTTGACTCCAGGCACTGTAGCAAACTCGTGCTCAACGCCAGAGATAGACACGGTGTTGATGGCAAAGCCATCGAGCGAGGAGAGAAGGATGCGGCGTAAAGCATTACCAATGGTAGTACCGAAACCACCTTCCAAGGGGCGGAATTCGAACTTACCGTACTTGTCATCCGCCTCCAACATTATAACCTTATCGGGTTTTTGAAATGCTAATATCGCCATTCTTATATTTTATTTAGAGTACAACTCAACGATCAATTGTTCCTTTATGGTCTCGGGGATGTCACTGCGGTCGGGCTTGTGGAGATACTTGCCTGCCTTCTGATTCTCATCCCATTCAATCCAAGGATATTTAGAGTGGTTAAAGCCTGCCAGAGCATTCTGAACAACTTCAAGGCTCTTGCTACGTTCGCGAACACCTACCACCTGACCGGGCTTAACGCTATAAGAAGGGATACCTACTACCTGACCGTCAACTACGATGTGCTTGTGGTTGACAAGCTGACGAGCAGCACGACGGGTGGGAGCGATGCCCAGACGGTAAACGATGTTGTCGAGACGGCTTTCCAAGTTCTGAAGGAGGATCTCACCGGTGATACCACTGGTGCGAGCAGCCTTTTCAAACATATTGCGGAACTGCTTCTCCAGCACACCATAAGTGTACTTTGCTTTCTGCTTCTCAGCAAGCATGATACCATACTCAGAAGTCTTGCGACGACGATTGTTACCATGCTGGCCAGGAGGGAAGTTACGCTTAGCCTGTACTTTGGGATTACCCAGGATAGCCTCGCCGAAGCGACGATCAATCCTTGACTTAGGTCCTGTATATCTTGCCATATTATCTAACTATTAATGTTTGACCTAATAAATCATTAAACTCTTCTCCTTTTTGGAGGACGGCAACCATTGTGAGGAAGCGGAGTTACATCAACAATCTCAACCACTTCTATACCTGCGCCATGAACGGTGCGGATTGCAGACTCACGACCATTGCCGGGACCCTTTACATAAGCCTTCACCTTGCGCAGACCCAAGTCGTATGCAGTCTTTGCACAGTCCTGAGCTGCCATCTGAGCAGCATAAGGAGTGTTCTTCTTAGAGCCACGGAAACCCATCTTTCCTGCTGAAGACCAAGAAATAACTTGACCCTCGCTGTTGGCCAAAGACACAATGATATTGTTGAACGAGCTATGCACGTGAAGCTGACCCATTGCGTCAACCTTCACTACTCTCTTCTTTGTAGCAACTGTTTTCTTTGCCATATCAATTATTATTTAGTAGCCTTTTTCTTGTTTGCAACAGTCTTCTTCTTACCCTTACGTGTACGAGCATTATTCTTTGTACTCTGACCACGAACGGGAAGACCATTACGATGACGAACTCCACGATAGCAACCAATATCCATCAGACGCTTGATGTTCATCGTAATCTCAGAGCGGAGGTCACCCTCGACTTTATACTCGGCACCGATAATCTCACGAATCTTACCTGCCTCGTCGTCGGTCCAGTCTGTAACCTTCTTGTCTTTATCTACGCCAGCCTTTTCCAGGATCTTGGCGGAGCTACTGCGACCTAT
>JAFYYO010000046.1 GCA_017557475.1 Bacteroidaceae bacterium | reverse complement strand
CTCGAAGGGAAAGAGGGTGAAAAGCAGTCCTACCTTCAGGAACTTTACGGGCAATATCTCAAGCAGGAAGGTGCTTGCTGATTCTTTCAGCAAGCCGTTCGATATCGGCACGTAGAAGCTGATAGGGAGGGCTCTGCTTGAAAGCTGTTCCCTTGCGTAGCATTAGATCGATAGGTGACTGGCTGTGCCGATAGCCGGATAGCTCGTTCTGCTTCTGACAATTGTGCACGGCAAGTTGCGTAATCTCTTTCTCTCTCTCTCGTCGCAGAATGTTGCAGACAGGATTTAGCAAAGGCAACACAACGCCATCCATGAGGGCATGCCCCTGTATATAGAGATATGTCTCGGCTGGACGAATATTGAGTTCTTCCTGTAGGGCCTTTCTCAGTTTCAGGTAGGAGTCCTTTGCTTTGGGGAATTTCCGTTGCAGCCAAGCTACTTGTTTGTTAACTCTTTGTTTTAAGTGCTCTAGAGCATTTTCCGGGTGCCAGGGATTGATGTCGTGGAATGTGATTGTCTGTGCGAAGTCGGTGATGCTGTAGATGTTGGCTTGTCCGTATCGGTGTGCCCAGATGCTCCAAACGAAGAGCGGCCAGATGATGAGGCTGAACTGCTCGATGAATGCCTCGATAGAGAAAATGTCGCGGTCATTAAGGGTACTCATGACACAAGCTGTATGCAGGGATGGAGCGTAACACTGGTAGTTCTCGATAGCATAGGCATAAGTGTGCATGATGTAGGGTGATGACAGGAGTGTGCGGCTTACCTCGGTGGCACCCTGCATGAGGTAGTCGTAGTCGGCGTCTACGCAGGCAATCATAAAGTCGCCAAGAGAGGGTCCTAGACGATTCATGAGGGCAGCCTTTTTCCCCTTGCTAAGTGTGCGGCGCGAGGGCAACATGACTTCGAAGCGAAGTTTGTCGGTTTCGAAGTCCTGCAGGACGGAACGCCAGAAGAAGACGTCATCGTAGCTCTCGACATAGGCCACAACTTTTCGCACCGCATTCTTGGGTCGAAGCCGTGATGCGAGTTCGATGTAGTTGGAGTTGAGGTGTTCCTGCAGTCGCTTTGCCATTACACTTCAATGTCTTCCACGTCTGTGACGCGGTCGCTCCAGCCGTTCATTATGACTGCGGGGCTATGGGTAGTGAGAATAATCTGAACGTTCGGATTGAGATCAATTAAGAGGTCAATCAGTCGTTGCTGCCACTCAACATGCAAGCTGACCTCGGGCTCATCCATGAATAGAACAAAGGGGCGCTTGTTCTGTACAAGGACGGTAAGCAGAATGATGAGCATCTGCTTCTCGCCGCTGGAAAGTTTGTATGCTGAAATCGTCTCGCCGTAGGAGTCGAAATAAATCTCGTTTTGGTCACGTTTGATGGTCTTGCCTGTATCGATGAAGAGGTCATCGATGATGTCTTGGAAATGTGCTTTCTCGCCTGCAAGCTCCTGTACTTTTGCAGCAGCCTCAGGATCTTGACTGGTAAAGAGTTCCACCATACGGTTGGAAAGGTTGACCTGATAGTCGAGCCATTTGCGTTGTAGAT
>JAFYYO010000386.1 GCA_017557475.1 Bacteroidaceae bacterium | reverse complement strand
TCCATCGTCGCTACTTTGCATCCGCAACCGACAAAGTCTTCGTGGCACACTATGAAGCAGAAGGCAACGAACCATTAGTTCTCGACATCAGCTACGCTCCTGACAAACAGATAAATGCTGGAGCTGTGACCTACACAACAGGGAACGACGGAACGGCTTCCGCTACTTTCTCTGGCAAGTTGCAGATTGTGAGTTACAATACTCGCTTCAAAGTGGAGAGCGACGGGACAGTTAGTTCCTCTGCAGAAGGCATAAATGTGAGCGGCGCAACTTGGGTGAACATCATAATGGCTGCAGCTACGGATTATGATGCAAGCCAGTCTTCTTGCGTGAGCGGCGTGTCAGCTTCGGACTTATCGCAGGCAGTATCCTCTCGCATAAGTGCAGCTTCTGAGAAGGGCTACACATCTCTCCTCTCCGACCACAAGGCTGCGCATAGTGCTTTGATGAATCGCGTTGACCTGCAACTCGGCGGTTCTTCTACGATGACGACAGAAGACCTCATCAAGTTTTACAACGCTTCCGAGCAGAACAAGCAGAGTAGCGACGGACTCTTCCTCGAAACACTCTATTTCCAATATGGTCGCTACTTCACAATTGGCGCGAACCTCGACACATCGATTCATGCGCCTTCGAATCTGCAAGGCATTTGGAACGACCGCAGCAACACGTCTTTCTGGCATTGCGACATTCATGCGGACATCAATGTGCAGATGAACTATTGGCCTGCCGACCCAGCAAACCTCTCGGAGATGCACTTGCCTTTCCTCAATCACATCATCGACCTTGGCGCTCCTGGCAGCAATTCTCCTTGGTATCAACTCGCACAGAAAGTGAAGAGTGGCGCAAAAGGTTGGATGGTAGCTGTGGAGAACAATATCTTCGGAGGCACTTCGACTTGGAGCAATGGTAGCATCAAAACTTGCGGAGCCTGGTATTGCACCCATCTTTGGCGTTACTACAAATATACGATGGACAAGGAGTTCCTCAAGCGAGCCTTGCCTGTCATGTATCAATGTGCACTCTTCATCAGGTCTATCGCTACCAAAGACAGCGACGGACTCTATGAGATTACAGGCGAATGGAGTCCTGAACATGGTCCTGTCGATGTGACTGCCTTTGCTCAACAAACGAGTTATGAACTCTTGGACGAAGTGATGAAAGGCCACGCAGAACTTGGCGACGACTCGCCTCTCACGGCTTCCGACATTTCAGTCATTCAAGACCTCTACGACAACTTTGACAAAGGCTTGTGGACAGAAACATATAATGGGAAGGAATGCATCTCGGAATGGAAGAACAATGCTCTTTCCGATCCCGGACATCGCCACCTCTCCCACCTTATGTGCCTCTATCCCTTCTCTCAAGTCAGCGCTTTCAACCTGACAAGAAGAGGCATACGATTGTTCAATGCGGCTTATAACGGAATGATTGCCCGCAATGGAGATGTGACAGGTTGGTCGATGGGTTGGCAGACTAACACTTATAGTCGTTGCCTTGATGGCGACCGTGCTCGCAAAAACCTCTCGCTTGCTTTGCGTCATTCAGGTAGTTATGTCATCGAGATGGGCAATTATGGCGGCTGCTACTACAACCTCTTCGATGCCCATTCGCCTTTCCAAATTGACGGTAACTATGGTTGCACAAGCGGCATCTGCGAGATGTTACTGCAATCCTATGACGACGTCATCACCTTACTTCCTGCCCTACCCTCTGCTTGGGCAAGTGGAAGTGTTACTGGACTAAAAGCTCAAGGCAACTTCATTGTTGATGAGACTTGGCAAGACAGCAAGATTACAAGTGCCACTATCACAAGCAATGCTGGTCAGTCATTACGGATTCGCTATGATAAACTGGGGAATAAATATTATGTCGTACGTCTGAATGGCAAAATCATCACACCTGTTTTCGACGGGATTCTCTATACGATTCCTGATGTAAAGGAAGGAGATGTCGTTACCATCACCTACGTAGACCCGGATGGAATAGGTACTGTTAGCCGCCCTTTTGGAGAAGGAGCAGAGGAAAAGCTCTATAACCTCGCAGGTCAACAAGTCGTTAAAGATAATTCGACAAAAGGCGTCATCGTTAAGAAAGGGAAGAAGTACATAAGAAAAAGCTGAGGTCATCGCCTCAGCTTTTTCTTTATTTCACAAGTAGTTTTTTGTTCCCTTGAATGTAAATGCCCTTTCTGACATTCGAGACTTTACGTCCGCTCAGGTCGTAGAGGTCGGTTTGACGTCTTGAACTCTTAAACTCCTGCACCTCCTCTATTCCTGTTGCTTCCTCTTCGATTTTGTAGTATGGACGTTTCTCTTCGGAGAGCAGGTAACAGCTGAACGCAGGAAGAGTGACTTTGGTTGTGGCGCGATAAATGTTTGTTCCTGTAGTCTTCATATAGTAGCCTTCGTCCACCTCAAGCGTTTTGCCTGGGAAAACACCAACCAAAAGATTCTGACAATCGTCAAATTGTGAATTTGTCAAGTTGCCAAACTGTGAAATGTCTTCTGCAGTCAGTGTAATAGAGGCTTTTGCCGGTCCTTTGATTATGACGGGAGTTCCGTAGGGAACGTACTCGCCAGCTTGAGCAACAGGTCGCAACTTGACTGTTGGCGAGACGATTTCCGATACGATAAAGGCCGTACAGCCCTCAGGCACTTGGTAGACAAAAGGCAGGCAGACAGCGACATAGCCATTGCTGCCTAATGTATAGCTTTTTTCCTTTGTTTCGAGGATGTTTGTCAAGTTCTTCACTTCGTTTTTCTTCAGCGCTCTACCATAGATGCGCACCATTGCGATGTCGCCTTTGAAGGGATAGCTGCCCACCAAAGTCGATGCCTCGTATGTG
>JAFYYO010000385.1 GCA_017557475.1 Bacteroidaceae bacterium | reverse complement strand
ATTACTTCTTAAGCCACTTGTCGAGCCAAGCAAAATAAGTCCTCTGCCACAAGATACCGTTTTGTGGTTTGAGCACCCAATGGTTCTCGTCGGGGAAGATGAGCAGTTGCGCCTCTATTCCTCGCAATCTTGCTGCATTGAAAGCACTCATGCCTTGAGTCGCGCAAATGCGGTAATCCTTCTCGCCATGAATGCAAAGGATGGGCGTATCCCACTTGTCCACGAAGCGATGAGGACTGTTCTCATAGGTCTTACGAGCACGAGCGGTCTGGTCTTTATTCCAGTATGCATCGTCATACTCCCAGTTAGAGAACCAGTTTTCCTCTGTCTCGGTGTACATCGCCTCGAGGTTGAAGGATCCATCATGCGCGATGAAACACTTGAAGCGACCTTCGTGATGACCTGCAAGATAGTAAACCGAGAAGCCGCCAAACGAAGCTCCGACTGCACCCAAGCGGTCTTTATCGACATACGGCAAGTTCTCTGCAGCATCATCTATTGCGGTAAGGAGGTCCTTCATGCACTGTCCAGTCCAGTCTCCGCTGATTTCCTCGAGCCATTCCTGTCCGAAGCCTGGCACGCCTCGACGGTTCGGAGCAATCACCACATAACCCTGCGAAGCCATAATCATAAAGTTCCAACGGTAGCTCCAGAACTGCGAAACGGCACTCTGAGGACCGCCTTCACAGAAGAGCAACGTAGGATACTTCTTCGAGGGGTCAAAGTGAGGAGGCTGGATAACCCAATAAAGCATATCCTGACCATCGGTTGTCTTGCACCAACGCTGTTCGATGCTGGGCTTTGCAAGCTGGTCGAGGATCTCCTTATTTACTTCTGTAATCTGCTTTATCTGTGTGTCGGCAATGCTGTCGCCAGGGTTAACGACATAAAGGTCTGCGGGAGCCGTGAAACTATGACGTTCTGCAACGAGTTCTTTATCGTTCAACATCTGCAAAGAACCAAAGTCGGCCCAGTCGTTGGAAAGCTGCTTGACCTCTCCCTCGAGGTTGGTCTTGTAGAGGTTCTCTTGTGCGTGCCAAACAGCTATAAAGTATAATGTACGCGAATCAGGCGTCCAGCAATAGTCATCGACGCTGGAGTCGAGCGATTCCGTGACGTAGGTCTTGGTGTTTTCTTTCAAGTCAAAGATGCAGAGACGGTTGCGGTCGCTCTCGTAGCCGTCGCGTTCCATAGACAGCCAAGCCACGTAGCGTCCGTCGGGAGAGAACTTCGGATTAGTGTCATAGCCGACGTTCTGGTGCTCCGACTTCACGTTGATTTCCTGGTCTTTAAGTGTCTTGGTAGGGTTCAACTGCTTTCCATCGCCATGATAAGCCATTGCGGCACAAGGCTGAATGGCAAACTCATGACCATATTTGCACAGGTTCTTCGTGTGCTCAAAAGAGTTGAGGTCGTGAGCTTCGACTTCATAAAGGAAGATGTCGCTGTCGGTAGAGATGCTATACTCCAAGCCTGTCTTGCAGCGACAGGTAAAGGCGATGTACTTCGAGTCAGGGCTCCAAGCCAGTTGCTCAATGCCGCCGAAGGGTTCCATCGGGCATTCGTAGGGTTCGCCTTCGAGCATATCGAACTCCTCACCCGTTTCGAGGTCGAGCACAAAAGGATGCTGGATGCTCTCCACATAATGGTCCCAATGGCGATACATCAAGTCGTTTATCACACGACCAGTAGTCTTTGGAAGGTCTTCGGGCTTCTTCTCGATGATTTCATTAAAGTCGATACTCTTCAAAAGGATGGCCTTCTTACCGTCTGGAGAGAACATAAAGCCCTCTACCGCGCCGTCGGTCTTGGTCAGTTGCTTGCGCTTGTTGCCATTCAAGCCCATTTTCCAAACCTCTCCTTCCCTAAGGAAAGCGATGGTTTCATTGTCCAACCATTGTGCATCGGTCTCGTTCTCGGCATCTTCAGTTAGTTGTTTCTGCTCGCTACCGTCAGCATTCATCATCCAAAGAACTTGGTGACTTCTGTTTTCTGCCACGCTGTAATAGCCCATCTGGAACACGATGTGCTTGCCGTCGGGCGAAGCCTGATAGCCACTAATGCGGCTCATAGCCCAAAGAGCTTCAGGCGTCATAAGGTCTCCTTCGAGCTGAACGGTTTGCTTTGCTATGTTAACTTTGTCGCTTTCCTTCTGCGTACCGCATGCTGCACACAATAGAGCCGCTGCCATAATCGTTAGTATCTTTTTCATATATGCTGTTTTACGAGTTTACTTCCTACGGTTTGCCTGCTCCTGTTGCATCTTCTGCAGAGCCTCTAGGCGTGCCTGAAGACCAGATGCTTTCTTTGGATCGTTCTTGTGTTGCTCGCGATAAGACTCAAGACCGGCAAGCAATTTCTTGTCATCGGTCTTCCATCTCAGGTACCACATCGTGACAATGTTGAGCAAGCCGGATATGAAGTAGAAGTAGCTCAAACCGCTGGAGTAGTTATTGAACCAGAAGAAGAACATCAAAGGCATCAGATACATCATCCACTGCATCATCTTCATCTGCTGAGCCTGCTCACCTGTGAACTGGTTCTGCTGTTGCCTCATCGATATCCAGGTGTTGATGATGTTGGTCAAGCTAAAGAGAAGACAGAAAATGCTCAAGTGGTTGCCGATAAGCCAAATGTTCTTCCCCCAACGAATGACGTCGTCGTAAGCACTCAGGTCATCAGCCCAAAGGAAGCTCTCGCCTCGCAGGTCGATGGCATTAGGAATGAAGTTGAACATCGCTATCCAGATGGGCGCCTGTATGAGCATCGGCAAGCATCCGCCCATAGGACTGACTCCATACTGGTTATAGAGCTGCATCGTGGCCTGTTGCTTCTGCATTGCCTGGTCGGGATTGGGATATTGCTTAGAGAGTTCGTCAATCTTCGGCTTAAGGACACGCATCTTTGCACTACTTATATAGCTCTTTTTCTGAGTTGGGAAGACAAGCACTTTGATGATGATTGTCAGCAGAAGAAGAACAATACCCATCGGCAAACCAAAGGCCTTAAGCCAGTCGAAGATGTAGAGGATTGACCAACGATTGATGAAACGGAAGAACGACCAACCGAGATAGACGAGTTCATCGAGGTCAGCATCCGAGCCGTAAGCCGTCATCTTGCTGTGCGCCTTGAGAATATGGAAGTCGTTCGGACCAAGATACATCTGCATGTGAGTGGACTCTTTGCCTGTTGCGTCGAACGGCACTTGCAGCGAGGCCTCGTAACGCTTCAGGTAATCTTTCTCGTCTTTAAGTTGTTCGGTAGAAAGTGAAGCCTGCGTCATCGGCTTTTCACTCATGAGGACAGCGCTGAAGAACTGGTTCTTGAAGGCAATCCACTCGAGTGGTTCCTCGGGTTCCTTGCTTTCGTCCTTCATCTCGTTGAGCTTCTTCACGCCCTTTCCCTGCCTTTTGTAAGTGAGCGAACTGTAGCGGTTCTCGAAGTCCCTGCCCTTTTCTTGTTGAAGGATGTTTGCTTTCCAATCGATGAGCAGGTTGCTCTGGCCAGGCATCGCCAAACCTTCTAAGCCCTCACAAACGATGTCCATATCGAGCATATAGGCATCTGGGCGGAGCGTATAGCTTACCTGCAACTGCTTGCCATCCTGCTCTACTGCGAAGGTGACGCTCGAGTCGCTTTGCTCCGTAACATTGAAACTGAGGTCGGCAAAGCAAAGGTTTTCCTGCTTGAGGGGCAGCGTGAACTTCATCTGTGCGTCTTCTTTGCCAAGAATCAAGACATCACCATCCCTGCGACGACTCTTGTAACCGATAATCTCGGCATCTTCCACAACAGCACCCTTGCTGCTGATACCAACCTTTACCTTATTATTCTTGAGTTCGATGCGCTGCCCTTCGCCACCATTTTGCGAGAAGAAGAGAGCATTGCTATCTGGGATTGCAGGAGAAGCAACAGCCTCTTTGGTCTCAACTTTCTCGGCTTCTGCCTGCTTCTGACGCTCTATGGCAGCAATACTGTCCCGTTGTGCCATCGCTTCCAACTCTTCCTTGCTGGGCTGACTGTACCAGCTGAAGCCAATCACGACGAGTGCAATGAGAATGAATCCTGTAACTGTGTTTTTATCCATATTTGTTTAGTCCTTTTATTCCTTTAGTCGTGCAAAAGTACAAAAAACTTTAAACTTTAAACTCTAAACTCTAAACTTTTTCGTATCTTTGCACAAAATTAGGAGAAATGAAGCGCATCACAATACTTTTCAGCATCTGCTTGATGGCTCTTAACGCCAACTGCACGTTAAAGACGGAACATCACGAAGAAGTTCATAGCGACTCTTCTTTCGTCTTGAAGAATTACTTGCAAGCTCTTGATTCACTGGTTAAGGAACGCGACTCATTAAATACTGATGCGACTTCTGCTGTTCCGAACCCCTACTACTATCAGATCCTGTCCCAACCTGCACTATATAGTTCACCGCTGCATCAAGCCTTGGGCCAGACGAATACCTCTAGCCCCGACCTGCAGATTCAGCGTATCTTCGCTTCCAGAAAGATGCTCTCCATGCTTTATGCCAGAGCTCCACAACTGGTGACACAGACAGAAAGCGACATCATGGGACAGACCGCTATCCGAAGCGACATCAATGATAGGCTGCAGTCCTCTGACAAACTTGCCGACCAGATTGCCGCCGCGAATCTGGTTCCCGAGATAGACGGGCCTGTGGAGGTCATCACCCGTCGTCCCAACTTCTGGAAATTCTCGGGTACCAGTTCGTTGCAGTTTGCCCAGAACTTTATCTCGGACAACTGGTACAAAGGTGGTGAGACCAACTGGACCGGCAACTTCGACCTGACTTTGCGAGCCAACTATAACGACCTACGCAAGATAACTTGGGAAAACACGCTGGATGCTCAACTAGGTTTCCAAACGACAGAAACCGACCAAAACCGTACTTTCCGCCCAAACCACAACCTGCTTCGCTACACAGGGAATGCCGGCTACAAGGCTTGGAAGAACTGGTACTACTCTCTTTTGGTAATTCTTCAGACCCAGATTGCACCTAACTATCAGAGGAATACTGATAAGGTCACCTCGAAGTTCCTGTCTCCTCTTGAAGTTACGGTTGCCCCCAGTATGAAATACGAAATTGCTTGGGGCAAGAAGAAGGCGTTTACAGGTCAGCTCAACATTGCCCCTCTTGCCATGAAGATCCTGTATGTCAACGATGATGACCTCGTTACGAATTTCGGCATACCAGCAGATAAGAACCAGAAGACCACGTTTGGTCCCAACATTACCTTGAGTACAAAGTACCAGATCTGCAAGCAAATTCTCTGGATAAACCGAATGTACTGGTTCAGCAACTTTGACTATCATATCTGGGAATGGGAGAATAACTTCAACTTCACAGTCACGAAACTCATTACTGCGAACCTTCATCTCTATCCTCGCTTCGACAACAGTAACAAGAATTATCGCTCTGGAAAGGATCATGACGGCACTTATCTCATGTTCAAGGAACTGCTTAGTATGGGCTTGACATACCATTTCTAAGGCTCTTACCCATTAGTCCTATGCTCATTACTTCTGCCGAATACTCCATCAGCAGTGCTCGTGTGGACCAATGTCCTGCAGGAGAACTGCCTGAGTTCGCTTTTATCGGGCGAAGTAACGTTGGCAAGTCCAGCCTCATCAATATGCTGACAGGCAAAGCGCATCTCGCCAAGACGTCTGCTACGCCTGGCAAAACCGTGCTGATTAATCATTTCCTTATCAAAAGTCAACAGACAACGGACAACGGACAACAGTCAAAAGGTCACTCCCCCTCGGGGGAGAAGGAGGGGGGCCATTGGTATCTCGTCGACCTTCCTGGCTATGGTTATGCGAAGAGAGGACAGAAGCAAAGGGATGAGTTACAACGGATGATAACAGGCTACATCCTGCGAAGGGAGCAGATGATGAACCTCTTTTTACTTATCGATGCCCGTCACGAACCTCAACGCATCGACCTTGAGTTCATCGAGTGGCTTGGCGAGAACGGCATCCCCTTCAGCATCGTCTTCACCAAGGCCGACAAGCTCTCGAAAGGAAAGCTTGCCGGAAACGTCAAGCACTACTTGAGCGAGCTCTCGAAACAATGGGAGGAATTGCCCCCACACTTCATCACGAGCAGCGAGACGAAGCAGGGCAAAGAGGAACTTCTCGAGTATATCGAAAACATCATTAAGGCTTAGCAAAAAAACCAGGCACGGCTAATTGGTCAACTAGGCACGTCTAGTTGGCAAACTAGACACGGCTAATTGGCAAACTAGGCACGGCTAATTTTTCACTTAGCCTAATAAGCGGAATCAATACCACTCTACATTGCTGCTGTAGGAGCTTTGCTTCCTCCATCGGAGAGCATCGGCCAGAGTGCCGGCCTTGCAGGCAAAGAGGAAGTTGAAGCTGGTATAAGGAGAGATGACCATGCTGCACGACATCGAGAAGCAATGCAAGTCGCGAGCCAAAGAAACGGTCGTCATACTCAACTTCTTGTAGTTGAAGTCGTAGCCCGACGAGAAGTTGATGTTCCAACCTTCTGCTATGCTTACATTTCCCGAGAAGTTGAGTGTCTGGCTGAACCTGTAGGGATAGCGCATTCGCTTAGGATTGATTTGCGCGCTGGTGTTCTCTCTCATCGACACACCATAGCTGAC
Source organism: Bacteroidaceae bacterium (assembly GCA_017557475.1). Next base: position 7,935 of record JAFYYO010000385.1, on the reverse strand, counting down.
AGTAAGACTCCAAGGCATCTTGAACTTGAGGTAGCCGTCGGCATCCACTTCGCTCGACTCTTCTTCCCCCTTTCTTTCCCTGCCCTTCTTGCGGTCAGGATCGACGTTTTGCATGGTGGGATCCGCCTCGTCTTCATCCTCGTAATACAGATCCTCGTCTTCTTCATCTTGGCTACTGAACCGTTTCGTCACTTTGTCCCTCATGCCCAAAAGCTTCTTGAAGGTCTGATTGTTGAAGGTGTAGTGGAGGTTCTGGTTCATACCTTGGAAGCGTCCGAAGCGTCCCTGTCCCCACTCAGTATGGTCGCCAACGAAGACATTACCATTCTTGTCGAACTCGTAGGCATAGGTGGCGAAGACCGCATTCATAGAGAAGGTGTAGGATTTGGTAAGCTTGAGGCGGAGTCGCATACTGAGGTCGCTCCAAGGCTTCTTCTTTGCTGCCATGTTATAACTCATCGACATGCCCAACTCATCAAGGAGACTTATCTTCTTCTCGCCAGTAGAGTCGCGTTCAGAACGCAATTTCATCTCCAGATTGTTAGTAACATCAAACTGGACGCTTCCGTTCATGCCGCTTGGAGCTGTGCCATACGGAGAACCATTAAACGGGGAATAAGTGACGGTGGAGACGTTGCCGTTGGCATCAGTACGGACGTATGTGTCATAGAAGCCCCACATCGGTTTACTGAAGTCAGGCGAATAACTGAAAGAAACGGAAGGTGTAACCATGTGTCGAATGGCTTTTATCTTCTTTCCTCCGAACCAAGGCATCGGCGTATAGAAGCCGTAAAGCTTAGTGTTGGCACTAACACCCATGTTGAAGTTATAGACGTTGTAGAAGCCATAGACGGTGTCTCGCTGTACGGCACGACGCTCTTCGTCCCACGACTGCATAACCTTCTTGCTGTACATACGGTCAACAAAAGTGAAGTTGGGCGTGACATTGATGTACTTGAGAATAGTAAAGCTGGCGTTAATAGGGATTTGATGCCGCATGCCATTACGCCAATCTTTTGTCAGACTACTCTTAAAGAGGAGATTCTCCTTGGTGTTGATACTGTTAGTAAGAGTGCCCGAATAACTCATACCAATCTTCTCGTACCATCGCTCCTTGCCTGCCATTTTCTTTCGCTTAAAGGGATAGAAGCGGTTGAGCTGAATGGTGAGGTTGGGCAGAGTGACGGCAATGCTGCTGTCTCGCACATTCTGAGCAAGGTTGAAGGTGCCGCTTAAGGTCAGGCCGATATCGGAGAACGACTTACTATAAGAGATACTACTCGTCCTGGTACTCTGCGTGTAACTCTCCGGATTGTACATACTCACCAAGTTATTGCGCTCGTAGCTGCTCGTAGCAAAGTTCACACTGGCCGAGAAACTTTGCGACGGATTGGCTTTAGGGTCTTGCCTGTGGCTCCAAGTCACCTTGAAACTCTTGTTGACAGCAAAGTCCGGCATGTTCTTCTCGCCTGTTTGAGTGTGCTGGTAACTGATGTACAGGTTGCCTGAAAAGCGATAACGTTTCTTGTAGGTGGATTGTCCCGAAAGAGCCCAAGAGCCTTTTGTATAGATGTCACCCAGTATCTTGGCATCGACATAGTCGTTGAAAGCAAAGTAGTAACCACCTTCTCGCAGATAGAAGCCTCTTGATGTCTCGTCGCCATAACTCGGCATGATGAAGCCACTGCTGTACTTGCTCTTGAAGGGGAAGAAACCATATGGAATCGCCAACGGCATCGGAACGTCGCAGACAACAAGATAGGTCGGGCCAAACACCACATCCTTGCCTGGTCGCATCTTGGCTCGAGTCATGTTGAGATAGAAGTGAGGATGCTCGGCATCGCAAGTCGAATAGAAGGCTTTCTTTATATACATCGTGCCACAACTGTCGCGCTTTCCGTCCATGCTCTTCATGTAGCCCTCGCCCTGCTGAGTGTAGACATTGGAGATGAATGCTTTTCGTGTTCGGAAGTTATAGCTGATGCTGTCTGGTTCGTACTCGTCCTGTCCCTGACGGAAAAGCGGTTTGCCGACGACATTGCCTGTAGAGTCCGTACGACCTGTAGCATGAACAAGGCTACTATCGATGGCGATGTTGATGATGTCCGCCTCAAGTTCCAAGTTTTGATACTGGACCTTGCCGCCACCATAAAGGTTGGCACGAGAGCGACCATAGTCGAAGGTAATGGAGTCTTCTGCCGAATAGTTGACAGGCATGTCGAGAGCGTTCTTGCTCTTGGGTGTGGTATCGACGGGGACAGTGTCCTGTGACACAGAATCAGGCAAGATGGTATAGGCACGCAAAGGCATTGTCTGCACTTTGACAGAATCAAGCAAACTGTCCGTCAAAAGCGAATCAACGGCTTCCCTCAGGAAGTTCATTCTTCCTGCAGGACGCGCTGCCAATGCCGCCAAGACATAACAAGCCGTCAGTATCGATAATAATCTTGCCTTCAATTGCTATACAATAATTCCAATTTGCAAAGGTAAGACTATTTTCCGAGACTTTACGCCTTTTCCTTTTATTATTATGATTTTTTCACTCAAAGCGCGCCATCCAGGCCTTGAAGACGTCCAATCCTTCGCTTCCGAACTTCTCTAAACTGCGCAAGGCCTGTTCAGGAGTTTTCTCTATCTCGGGATGCGACTTGGAATAAAACTTATCGGCATAGCAAACGATTTGCTCTTCGATGGTTTCAGGCCTGAAGTCTCGATGAGGAAGGGGCAAGTTCTGATGCTCTATCTCGCTTGCAGTGAGACCTGTTCCTGTGTGCCGTTCTGCCACTCGAGCATGTTGAGGAAGGCCTTCGCCACGCAGAATCTCTGCTCCAAGAATGCCGTGACATATGTAAGGCTCTGTGCCGAAACAATGGATGGAAGGTGCATTCACCCGAACATTCCCGATATCATGCAACATGGCGGCTTCCCAAAGAAACTGTTCGTCTGCACCCAATTCGGGATGCTTCTTTGCTATCTGAAGTGCTCGCCGAGCCACATCTCCACTATGTCGAAGAAGCAACTCCTCCAACGGCTCGTTGCCTTCGCAATACTTATGAATTAATTCCCTGACCATAATCTTGCGCAAAATTACACTTTTTTCCTTAATTTCTTGTTCTCTTCTCGCCTTATTTTCCGTTTTTCTTCGTACCTTTGTGCTTTGAAAACAAAAAAGGGCACCAAGATGAAGTACGGTTTTGACAACGACAAGTACATTTCCATTCAGTCGCAACACATTCAGGAGCGTATCGCTCAGTTCTCAGGAAAGCTTTATCTGGAGCTTGGCGGCAAGCTTTTCGACGACTATCATGCCTGCAGAGTACTGCCTGGATTCCAACCCGACAGCAAGCTCAGGATGTTCCAGCAGCTGAGTTCCAGTGCCGAGATAGTCATCGTCATTAGTGCTCTCGACATTGAGAAGAACAAAGTCCGTCAAGACTTAGGCATCACATATGATGAAGATGTGCTCCGACTCCGCTCTGAGTTCCAGAAGCGAGGTTTCATGGTGAACGGCGTAGTCATTACTCATTACAATGGTCAAAGCAGTGCCGCCATCTATCGACGTCGTTTGGAGCATCTCGGCATTCGTGCCTACTACCACTATAACATCGAAGGTTACCCCAATAATGTGCAGTTGATTAACTCCGACGAAGGCTTCGGCAAGAATGATTATGTCGAGACGACTCGTCCGTTGGTCATCGTCACAGCCCCAGGTCCTGGCAGCGGAAAGATGGCTGTCTGCCTAAGTCAGCTCTATCAGGAACGTAAGCGTGGCAACGAAGCTGGCTATGCTAAGTTCGAGACCTTCCCTGTCTGGAACCTTCCCCTCAAGCATCCTGTCAACATTGCCTACGAGGCTGCCACAGCCGACTTGGGTGATGTGAACATGATCGACCCCTTCCACATGGACGCCTACAACAAGGTTGCTATCAACTACAACCGAGATGTGGAGATATTCCCTGTGCTGAATACCCTCTTCGAAGGCATTTATGGCGAGTGTCCCTACAAGTCGCCGACGGATATGGGCGTGAATATGGTGGGATTCTGCATCTGTGACGACAAGGTTTGTCAGCAGGCAGGCAAGGACGAAATCATTCGTCGTTACTACACAGCCCTCAACCAAATGGCCGACGGAGCCTGTAACGACGCCGAAGTCAACAAGATTGACCTGCTCCTCAAGCAAGCCAAGATCAGTACCGACGACCGCCGAGTAACCGTTGAAGCACGCAAGAGGAAGGAGGAATCAGGCGTTCCCTCATCGGCTATGGAGCTCGAGGACGGCACCATCATCACGGCTGCGTCCTCTCCTCTACTTGGCACAGCGTCGTCACTCCTGCTCAACGCAACCAAACATCTTGCAGGCATCGATCACGGACTCAAGCTTATCTCGCAGGACTTCATCGAGCCTATTCAACGCACCAAGATAGAATACCTTGGCGGTCACAATCCCCGTCTGCATACCGACGAAGTGCTTGTGGCACTCTCAGTCTTGAGTCGTCAGGACGAGAACTGCCGCCGAGCCCTTGCACAGTTGCCCAGTCTGGCAGGTCTGCAAGCACACACGACCATCATGCTTGGCGAGGTTGACCGCAAGATATTCAAGAAGTTAGGCGTTGACCTTACCTGCGATCCCGTCAAGAAGTTCTAACCTTCCCACCACACACACCTGCCCACGTTCTCAAACTAACTGTGGCGTGTTAGCTCCCCACCCCTTAAGGGGCGGGGTGGCCGAAGGCCGGGGCGGGGTGATTAGGGCGGCTGATGTTTTACCCCACCCCTGCTTACCTCCGTCGCAAGCTCCCCAATTGCTCCGCTACCAACGGGCAATTGCCCCTCAGAAGGGAGGGGAGTTTCTCCCAACTCTCCCTACTTCGTGGCCAGTCCTGACACGTCAGTACTCCAATCCTCACACGCGTGTACTCGAGTACCTCCACGTTGGTACTGGAGTACTTCCGCAGGTGGACTATCGGGATACTGTACCAAAAGCGTATTCCATCCTCGTCGTTTAGAGTGCTTTAGCAAGTATTTTTGCTAATTTATTTGTACGTAAAAGAAAAATCACTAACTTTGCAGAAGAATTAACAACTAGAACAATACGATTATGAAGAAACTACTACTTTTTGCTTTGCTTGCGATAGTGGCAGGCTTGCAGACAATCAAGGCTCAGGAGGCCTATGCAGTTTACACAGAAGACAACACCACGCTGACCTTTTACTATGACAACCTCTTCAGCACCCGCCAAGGCTGGGCCATGCCCCTGAATACGGGTAATAACCTTCCTACATGGGTACAAAACGTTTTTATTAATGAAAACGTTACAGCGGTTGTGTTTGACCCCTCGTTTGCAAATGCCCGCCCGACGACAACCCGTTATTGGTTTTATCACATGAAGAAACTGGTAACCATAGCAGGCATTGAATACTTAAACACCAGCGAAGTGACAGATATGGCTGTCATGTTCACGAATTGTGAATCTTTGACGAGCCTTGACCTGAGCAGTTTCAATACAGCCAAAGTAACCGATATGAGGTATATGTTCTATGGTTGTACAGCTTTGACGAGCCTTGACCTAAGCAAGTTCAATACGTCCAATGTTACCAACATGAGTTACATGTTCAATGGTTGCACAGCCTTGACCAGCCTTGACTTGAGCAGTTTCAATACTGCGAACGTGACAACTATGGAATATATGTTCTCTTTTTGCGAAGCCTTGCAGAGTCTTGACCTAAGCAGTTTCAATACTGCAAGCGTGACCAATATGACGAGTATGTTCCGTGCTTGCCAAGCCTTGCGAAGCCTTGACCTGAGCAATTTCAATACTGCGAACGTGACAACTATGGAATATATGTTCTATGCTTGTACGAACTTGAAAACCATTTATGTAGGCGGCCGATGGAGCACGGCAGGCGTGACTGACTCCAGTAACATGTTCTATTACTGCACCGAACTTGTTGGCGTCGCAGGCACGACCTATGATTCAAACCACGTTGATGCAAGCTACGCCCACATTGATGGCGGCACAAGCAACCCTGGCTATTTCACTGGCCCAGAACCCTATGCAGTCTTTAGTGAATTCCTCGACGAAAGAGGCTTCAGACGCTACAACGTCACCTTTTACTACGACATGAACAGGGGGATACACGAAACGACAGAAGGGGAAACAACATATCTGTTGCAGACGACTGCAAATACCAATCCTGCCTGGATGAGTAAGAACTCTGGGGTGGTCAAGGTGGAGTTCGCCCCATCCTTTGCTCAGGCTCGACCCATAAGCACACGATGCTGGTTCCAAGGAGCAACGCGTCTGGCGGAATTCGTCGGCATGGAGAACCTGAACACAAGCCAAGTGACAGATATGTTCGAAACGTTCTACAATTGTCAGGCGCTCACGAGCCTCGACCTGAGTACTTGGGACACGAGTAGCGCAACAAGCATGCAAGAAATGTTCTGTGGATGTAAGAATTTGACGAGCTTGAACCTGAAGGGCTGGAATACAAGCAACGTGACAACGATGTACTCGATGTTTAGAAGTTGCCCTGCTCTAACCACTCTTGTCCTGAACAGCTTCAATACAAACAATGTGACAGATATGGGCTATATGTTCTACGATGACCGCAAATTGCAAAGAATCGTCGTAGGTGATGGCTGGAGCACAGATAAGCTCACACGTTCCGATTACATGTTCTATGGCTGCACCAGTCTCGTAGGCGAGAAAGGTACAGAGTTCGATGCAAGCCACGTTGATGCGGCTTATGCCCATATTGACGGCGGAACAAGCAATCCCGGCTATCTCTCTGCATCAATCAAGGGTGACGTAAATCTTGACGGAATAGTCGATATTGCAGATGCCGTAAGCGTCCTGAATGCGATGGCGGGGCAACCTGTTGCGGGTAATGCAAACGTCAACGGAGACCATGACGATGGTGGCAACCCTGTAGTTGACATAGCCGACCTTGTAACTGTCCTCAACATCATGGCTGGACAATAAACAGATGGGCATCTACATCAAGAACAGACACCAGGTTGCGCTTAAGTGAGTAACAAGCGCAAGAATGTCTTAGTAAAGTAAGGACTTATTGCACCGTAAGTTTTGCGAAGCGGAGCATGAGGACTTTGGTGCCGGCATTCTCAAACTGGACGGTCGCTTTGGCATCCAGACCAGTGCCTTCTAAGGCTTGCACTACGCCGCGACCAAAACGTTCGTGAACAACAGAGCAACCAACTCTTATTCCATTGAACATGGATGATTGACCATTGAACATTGCTCCGCTCGAATGAGCTTCTTTGGCCATCAAGGGACGAACAGGCGTTATCATTTGAGGGCGAAGCGGTTTCATCCTCTGCTCGATGCGAGGAATAACTCGTTGAGTATTCTCTCCCCCTAAAGAGGGACGGGGGGTCCGATATTGCTCTGGAATCTCTTTAATGAAACGGCTGGGGCTTGAGAACTCCATCTTGCCATTACGGAAGCGTGACTTGGCAAAGGTAAGGATGACTTGACGCTCGGCTCTGGTCAAAGCGACATAGAACAGGCGACGTTCTTCCTCGAGTTCTCGAGGCGACTCTGCCGATAGCTCACTTGGGAAAAGTCCTTCCTCCAACCCAGCAATGAAGACAAAGGGAAACTCGAGACCTTTGGCAGAATGGATGGTCATCATGTTGACGCAATCTGCATCCTTCTCAGCTGTGTTGCGGTCGAAGTCTGTAGCAAGACTGGCATCCTGCAGGTAATCGCTTAAGGAAATCCCAAGCCCCTGCTCTTGATTGTCTGCAACAAAACCCGCGATTCCATCTAGCATTTCCTGAAAATTCTCCTGTTTAGAAATGTCCTCAGGCTCGTGTCCGCTAAAGTAATATGCTTGCAATCCGCTCTCCTTTGCAACACGAAGAGCGAGAGTATGAGCATCGTCTGTCGCAGAGCTTTGATGGAAGGCTTCT
>JAFYYO010000384.1 GCA_017557475.1 Bacteroidaceae bacterium | reverse complement strand
CGAGCGTTCGAACTATATTTCCCGAGCCAACAAAATGCCTTTGATAGAGACGAACGACTTCGCCAAAACCATCACAGAAGCCCAGCACAAATGCCTCGTTACAGGTGCTCCTCGTAGGCTCTGGCACTTGGAAAAGCGACTTCGGAAGCAGTTCGAAGCCCATTTCAGCATTTGTCGCAGCGAGAGTTTCCTGCTCGAAATCATGCCCAAAGGAATCGATAAAGCCGCAGCACTCAGGGAACTTATGGAAAGAGTAGGGGGCAAGACGGACGAGTTAATGTGCTGCGGCGATGGTTATAACGACTTGAACATGATGCGACTGGCAGGCGTTTCTTGTGCTCCTAGTAACGCCAAGAAGCCCGTCAAGCAAGCTGCTACCTTTGTTACAAAAAGCAACGACCGCGATGGAGTAGCCCATGCGGTCGTGCAGTTTATTTTTAAGGAGGAGTTAAATTGGAAGTTAACTCGCCTTGCTCGTGGGAGTTAATGAGCTACGCTCATGGAAGTTAACTCACTAACGCTTGTGGACGATAGTTTTGGGCCCTAAGGTATTGTCCTGCGCTTTAGCGCATTACTTCCATTTTAACTTCCACTTTTACTTCCTCTTTTAACTTCCGTTTCTTTTTATTTCATTTGTTTCAGTAACCTTGCCAGGCCTTCGAGGTCGCGCGGATCGGCGTTGACGTCGAGGAGATTGCCTTCGCGGTCGATGAGTTTGAAGGTGGGATAGCCCGTTATCTTGACGAACTTCTCGATGGCGCTTTGCTGAGCTTCGGGCAGGTTGTAGTGAACCACGTTGTCGCCCAAGACTTCGTATTGCTTGATGACGTTCTGCCAAGTCTCTTCGGGGCTTCGGTTAGCCAGATAGAGATAGACGAGGTCGAACTCCTTCAGTCGCTCGTATTCCTCTTGGCTGTGCGAAAGCGCATCCTTGCAAGGTCCGCACCAAGTGCCCCAGATGTCCATGAGGATGATTTTGCCTTTATAGGGCTCGATGAGTTTGCGCAGCATCTTCTCGCCATCGCTCATGTTCGCCACGTCTTCAGCCGATTTCAGGCTGGGCGAGTTCGAGATGTCGCGACGCGAAATGGCGAGGTACTTCTCCTGCTTGTCCTTCAGGTAAGCCTTTGCAGCAGGCAGTTTGACGTTCTCTTCGAAGAAGTTCATCACGAAATCGCTAAGCGGCTGACGTTCGTGGTCGAGGAGTTCGAAGAGGTCGTTCGTGATGAGGATGTCGCGCATGTCCTGGTCGCAATCGATGGCATCGAGGACGCTCATCGTTTTGTTGACATCGAACAGAGGCTCTTCCTGCTCGATAATCTTCTGGACGTCTTCGCGCTCATGAATGGTACTGAATTGCTGGGCAAGTTCCGATGAATAGAACTCGTCGCTGGCCTTCTGCATTTCCTCGTCTTTATCGATAATAGCGCAAAACTTTTTGCATCCTTCTTCATAGCGCTTCACGATTTCCAGTTCCTCGTCGCTGATCTGCAGTTTGCCTGCATCTCTGTATTTCTTCAGGACATACGGATATACAGTTGTGCTCAGAGAAATATAACCTCCATCTACGGCGACGTTGTAGCGGTCCATAATGAGTTGGTCGATGTAGTCGCGCTTGAAGGTGTTGAACTCGCGATAGAGCGTATAGGGCTTTGGGGCTTGCTGCCATCCAAACTCTTTCACATAGTCCATGATTTCGCTGGGCACTTGCCAGTTCTTCATGCTGAAACGGCCTTGCATCAGAGCTGCACATTCCTGAGCATTATAGCAGCCCGTCAAGTAGTTGATGTAACGGTCGGAGATGTTGGGAT
>JAFYYO010000383.1 GCA_017557475.1 Bacteroidaceae bacterium | reverse complement strand
GATCATAACGTGTTACGATGAAAAACATAACGTGCCTAGTTCGCCAACTAGGCACGTCTAATTTACAAACTAGGCACGTCTAGTTGGCTAACTAGCCGTGCCTAGTTTTTTATCTACCCTAATCGAGGCGTCAAACCCTACATTTCTTCCTCCTCGACCTGCTCAACTTCTTCCTCTACCGGAGTGTCTTCCTCTACCTCTTCCAGAGCGAATGGATTGCCCGATTCCTCAGTCTCTTCAGGCGTTTCGGAGAAGTCATAGTCGTAGGATGTCGTGTCGGGATGATAGTAAGTCTCGCCCGAGCCTGTCCACAAACGCGGGTCAAGGCCCTTTGCAGGCGGGAACTTGATGCGATACTTACTGAAGTGCTCGTCGGAGAGAACACTCTGAATGAAGTCGCCAAAGATGGGAAGTGCCGCCTTGCTGCCTTGTCCGAGGGCGCCCGTACGGAAGTGAATGCTCGGATACTCGCCGCCTACCCATGATCCGCCTACAAGTCCAGGCGTCACGCCAACGAACCATGCATCGGCATGATTATTGCTGGTGCCCGTCTTACCACCAAACTCGGTGTCAGCATAGAAAGGTCGAATGTACTGCCAAAGGCCACCGGAAGTGCCTGAGAGGCCGCCTTTGAGCATCGTCTGCATAAGATAAGCGGAACGATAGGGAATGGCCTTCTTTTCCTTCTTGCGGGCCTGATAAATGAGGTTGCCGTCTCTGTCCTCAATGCGCTCCACAAGCATCGGCATACTGTAGCGGCCATCGTTGGCAACGGTACAATAGCTGTTGACAAGTTCCAACAGGTTGACTTCGCTACTGCCCAACACCATAGAGCGCGTTTCATTCAGTTTTGTCTTGATGCCCATCGCGTAGGCAGTTTGGGCGATATTGTGCACGCCGCACTCCATACCCACTCGAACGGCTATGGTATTCACGCTCATCGCGAAGGCACTCTTGAGGGAAAGCTCGCGGTTGGAATAGCCTCCGTTGGCATTATGCGGGGCCCATATCTTGGGATTCCGCTCCGTACCGATGTTGTAGGAAACGTATGAATCGAGACGATGGTCGGTAGGATTGAGTCCCTGATTCATTGCCTCGGTATAGACAAAGAGCTTGAAGGTGGAACCTGGCTGATGAACGGCTCGGACATTGTCAACCTGCCAGGTTCGGAAATCGATGTCTCCCACCCAAGCACGCACGAAGCGAGTATCGGGTTCAATCGCCACGAAGCCCGTGTGCAAGAACCTAAGCATGTAGCGAACAGAGTCAATGGTGCTCATCTCACGTTCGATTGGACCGTCGTAACCGAAGAGACGCACCTGATGTGGCTGGCGAAGATAGTAGTCGATGGAGTCCGCATTGCCCTGGAACTTCTCCTTAAGGTACCGTCCATATGGCGAGCGTCGGGCAATTCCCTCAGCAAAGCCGCGTATCTCTTGACGGTTGGCGTTCTGCCATGGATTGGTGCTACCCCAATGTTCATTGAATCTTCTCTGCAAGACTTGCATGTGATTCCGCACGGCAGCCTCGGCGTAGGCTTGCATTCGAGAGTCGATGGAGGTGTAGATACGCAGGCCTCCGGCATCGAGATCAAGCTTGTTGATGGCATCATGACCAGGCACAAGCCCTTCGTTGCACAGGTAATTGATGTAGTTCTTTAGTGCTTCGCGGAAGTAAGGAGCCATGCCATCCTGGTAACTCTCTGTGGTGTGTGGACGCATGGAAATAGGCAAAGCAAGCAGAGAATCGAGCTGCGAAGGTGACGCCTCCTGCCCATTGATGAAGATGTGATGATGGTCGTAAACAAGTTGAAGCACCGTATTGCGACGCTGCAGGCTATTGGCAAGATTCAGACGGGGATTGTAGTGGCTGGTCGCCTTGAGGAGTCCCACCAAAGTAGCCGCCTGTTCATAGGTAAGCACATCAGGCGTGGTGCCGAAATAGGTGCGTGCCGCCGTCTTGATACCATAGGCGTTGCTGCCGAAATCGACTGTGTTGAGATACATCGTAAGTATCTCCTCTTTCGAGAACACCCACTCGAGTTTCATCGCCACAATCCATTCCTTGGCCTTCATGACCAGTATCTTGATGCCGGGAATCTTGCCAAGCAAGCCTGTGGAATACTTCGTGCGAGTACGGAAAAGGTTCTTGGCCAACTGCTGGGAAATGGTGCTGGCGCCTCGTCCACGTCCTTGCACAATATCTTTTACTGCAGAAAACAGTCCGACCACATCGATGCCGTGATGCGAATAGAAGCGCTCGTCCTCAGTATCGATAAGGGTTCTTATCATGATAGGCGAGATCTCTTCGTAGGTAACAGGCGTTCGGTTCTCGTTGAAGTAACGTCCCATCAGCACATCATCACAGGTATAGACCTCGGATGCTTCGTTGACCACCGGGTCTTTAATATCGTCGAAGCCAGGCGAACGACCAAAGAGATAGCAGAAGTTGCAATCGACTGCGACGAAGAACAATATGATAAAGACGATGAAGGCACCTAGCCAAACGGCCGTCTTCCTGTACCAAGGACCGGAAAAGAACAACTTCTTCAGTTTTTTTCTCATAGTTTAGCGATTAGAGTTGACAGGGCCTCCTCGGGATGGAACCACTGTATACTTGTATCATGAGCGAACCATGTCATCTGTTTCTTTGCATAGTCGCGCGTATTCTTCTTTATCTTCTCGATGGCAAAAGGCAGTTCCCATTCCCCGTCAAGGTAACGAAAAAGCTCCTTGTAGCCAACCGTATTGAGTGCGTTCTCGTTTCGAAAAGGATAGAGTCGGCGGGCTTCTTCGAGCATTCCTCCTGCCATCATGGCATCCACACGCCTGTTGATGCGGTCGAAGAGCTCTCCACGTTCTCGCCTCAAGCCAATCTTGACAATATCGAAAGGACGTGGCTTTCGCTCTTTAGTCAGGAAAGAGGAATAGGGACGGCCAGACGTGTAGTAGACCTCCAAAGCATGTACAACACGCTTCGGGTTGCGTGTGTCGGCAGTATGATAGTAGTCGGGATCGAGCAAACGCAATTCATTCCGCATCTCATCAATCTCGCCATCGGCCAGACGTTGACGTAAAGTCTCGCGCACTTCTGCATCAACCGACGGAATATCGTCGATACCATTGCAGACGGCATCAAGGTACATCATGCTTCCACCTGAAAGCAACAAGGACCCATGCGTACTGCTAAGCTCTGCCACAAGAGAAAGGACGTCCTGCTCATACTGGGCTGCGCTGTAATAAGAGCCGATGTCGTGTGTACCCACAAAGTAATGCTTGACGCGCTCTTGCTGCTCTTTGGTGGGAGCCGCCGTGCCTATCTCCATTCCACGATATATCTGCCGGCTATCGCAGTTCAGGATGGGACTCCCAAGCTTCTCTGCCATCTGCAAGGCAAGTTCTGTCTTGCCGACAGCCGTAGGGCTAAGCAGAACATAAAGCGTCATTATTCGTCTATCTCGTAGCCCTCCATGTCGAGTTCCTCAGTCTCAAAGCCTTCGTCGCCATAGAACGCTTCATCTATT
>JAFYYO010000382.1 GCA_017557475.1 Bacteroidaceae bacterium | reverse complement strand
TGCTGCAAAGGGACGCTTTCGGCATCAACCCGATTCTGAGCGACTTGGAGACTGCACTCGTCGTAGGACAAGAGATTGGAATTTCGCGAGGCAGCATCTTGGGCGTGCTCCTGAACTCTGCAGTCATGAGCGGAGCAGCTTCTCTCGACGACATTCGCAAGGACTTTGGCGACGAAGTGGCTAACATCCTGCATGGCTTGATGCGAATCCGCGAACTCTACACCAAGAGTGCGACGGTGAAGGGCGACAACTTCCGAAGCCTTCTCGTGACCTTTGCAGAAGATATGCGCGTCATCCTCATCATGATTGCGAATCGTGTCTGCATCATGCGTCAGATAAAGGGCACGAAGAACGTCGAGGCGCAAAAGCAAGTCGCTATGGAGGCGGCTTATCTCTATGCTCCCCTCGCCCACAAACTCGGCCTTTACAAGTTGAAGAGCGAACTCGAAGACCTGAGCCTCAAGTACCTCGAGCACGATGCTTACTATCATATAAAGGACAAACTGAACGAGACAAAACGCAGTCGTGATGCCTACATCGAACGCTTCATTAAGCCTATCGACGAGAAGCTGAAGGCTGCTGGTCTGCACTATCACATGAAAGGCAGAACCAAGAGCATCCATTCCATTTGGCAAAAGATGCAGAAGCAACAAGTGGATGTGAACGGCGTTTATGACCTCTTCGCCATCCGCATCATCCTCGATTCTGCGCCTGAAAAGGAGAAGATGGAGTGCTGGCAGGTGTTCAGCATCATCACGGATATGTATCAGAGCAACCCCAAACGAATGCGCGACTGGCTTTCCGTCCCCAAAAGCAACGGCTACGAAAGTCTGCACATCACGGTTCTCGGACCTGAGCAGAAATGGGTTGAGGTGCAGATTCGAACGGAGCGAATGGACGATATTGCCGAGCACGGACTTGCGGCGCATTGGCGATACAAAGGCGTGAAGAGCGGTCAGAGCGGCGTAGAGGAATGGTTGGCTGGCGTTCGGAGCGCACTCGAAACGAACGATGATGCGCAGTTGATGGACCAATTCCGTCTCGACCTAAAGGAAGACGAAGTGTTTGTCTTCACGCCAAAAGGCGATATCTTCAAGCTTCCAATGGGTGCAACTGTGCTCGACTTCGCTTATCACATCCACTCGAAGGTGGGCAATCAATGCGTTGGAGCCCGTATTGGCGGCAAGAATGTCACGATTCGTCAGAAGCTTCAAAGCGGCGACCAAGTGGAAATCCTGACCAGCAGCAATCAATCGCCCAAGCAGGATTGGCTCAATATCGTCACCACGACTCGAGCAAGGGCAAAGGTTCGCCAGAGCCTCAAAGAAATGGAGAGCCGACAGGCTTTGCTTGCGAAAGAGGAGTTGGAGCGCAAGATGAAGAACAAGAAGCTCGATTACGAGGAGCCTGTCCTGATGCATACGATGTCGAAACTGGGCTACAAAATCGTTACAGAGTTTTATGCAGCTCTCGCCGACGGGAAGCTCGACATGAACAACGTGCTCGAGGCTTACGCTCAGCAACAACGATTCGATCATGGAGAAGCAGAAAAGACTGGGCCAACCACGAGTGCCGACCAGTTCGTAATGCCTGAAGACGAGAAGGTTAAGCGGCAAACTGAACAAGGCGATGTGCTCGTCATTGATCAGAACCTGAAGGGTCTCGACTTCCAGATGGCGAAATGTTGTCAGCCTG
>JAFYYO010000381.1 GCA_017557475.1 Bacteroidaceae bacterium | reverse complement strand
TGTTATATGCTATTACTTCCGAACTGGACGGACGCTTTGAGAATAAAAACGCCAGATGTCGCTTGTTCCTATACTGAATGTGAAGTACAAGCGGCCTGCAAACCAATATCTATCATCAGCACAGCGCGAACGCGACCAGTAATGACCATATTGGTTACCGTATTCTAAACTGCCCGACTCTCGTATATATCCTGCTGCTGGTAGGAAGATGCTTTTGCTATTGCTCTTGCTTGTTATCTCCAATCCTGTTACACCGTTCAACGTTGTCATTGCTCTTGTAGTAAGGTCATCGTTAAGAAGCTCATCGAATTGTTCCTTGCTCGGCATTTGCCACTTGCTACCCCAGTTGACTGTAGCGGCATCATCCTCGGGCAGGAGTTCCATTGCCTCATCGGTAGCATTATACTTCGTTATTGTTTCCGATGTGCCTTCGCTTAATAAATAGGTCTCCCAATTGTAGTAATCCCTTCGCTCAGGGTCTGTTTCTCCCCAAGCAAAGTAGTCGCCGTAGTCTTCAGGATTCTCAGCTCCGATGTTGCAGGTTGCCCAAAGTGTGCCGCTGGGAAGAGCAAGGTCAACATACTCGTGCTCTGGTTGCGCGTTTTTCTTTACAGGGCGAACGCAAGCTCCCAAATAGCGATTCAACGCATTTGTAGTGGGTTTGGTGTTGCTCGGTTGGAGTAACATATAATAACTCAATTGGGGGTCGGATGGAGTAAGTGTGTTCGACCAATAATAACCTTGTTGTAATCCATCCAGATTATCATCCCAGCGCACACCGGTAAGAGGCATGAAGATGCTGTTTTCGTTTACTTTGCTCGTAAACAGATATCCATAAACACCATCCTGTTTCTGCCATGTTTGTGTTGTATTATTGATGAGTTCGGCCATTTGAAGTTGATCAGGCATCTCCCATTCTTCGCCCCAACAGATTGTGGCAGCATCGTCTTCTGGCTCGAGGCCTACTACACCGCCTACCACATTGTACTTCGTCAGTTGTTCTGTATTATAGTTATAGTATTTATAATGATACCAGTCGTATATGGGTTTCGGTTCAGTCTCGCCCCAGGCAAAATAGGTGCCTCTCTCTTCTGGGCTTTTGGCACCAATGTTGCATGTTGCCCAAAGTGTGCCGCTTGGCAAGCCGAGATCAACAGATTCCTTAACTTCAGTCTTAATCTTCGCACAGACAGGACGAACGCTCAAACCCATATTGCGAGCACTTGGAGTGCGACCAATGGAACCACTAACTCGCATACTCCTAGCAGTTTCGCATTGAGTTTCGTTGAGCGAACTCGACCAGTAAAATCCTTGCCTACCGACGTTGGTGGAAGAGGTTTCGTGGATACGACCAGCAGCTGGGAGGAAGATGCTGTTGCCATTCACTTTGCTTGTTATCAGACTACCTGCCACTTCGCCCAGCGTAGTCGTTTCAATCACTGTATAGTCAGTGTTAGCGAGTTCGATGAACTGCTCTTCGGTTGGCATCTGCCAACTTTCGCCCCAACCCGCAGTAGCGGCATCGTCTTCAGCAAGAAGTGTCACCAGCCAGTCAACCATGTTGCCGTATGAACTCTTCGTGCAGTATCTTGTCAAGATGGCGCTTGTACCCCACTTGTATGTATTGAAGTCATAAACTTCCTTCGGCTCCGTCTCGCCCCAGGCAAAGTAGTCACCGTACTCTTCGGGACTGTTGGCACCCACGTTGCACGTAGCCCAAAGTGTACCGCTTGGCAAGCCGAGGTCAACATACTCGCGACCAGCGATGGCACCTCCATTGTCCGAGAAAGTGACACTTTCCACTTCCGATACGCCATAGACGACTCTCGTCCCGTCTGCTAAATTGACCGACATTGTCTGAGCCTTTGCAGTCTGCAAGCCTGCCATCATCAGAAGCAGGACTGCGATAAAATGCTTCAGTTTCATAATATAAATGTTTAATGGTTATTCGCGCTACAAAGTTACGGAATATAATTAATGTTAACATTACCCCCACCTGTTAATTATTGTTAAAACACGAGCAAAAGAATGAGGCGACCTGTAAAGTGAGGTTATATCGTAAGAAAGCAGAAGGGAATAATCGATTCCAGAAGTGTCGCCAAACATTCCACGTTATGATGGCGAACATAACACGTTATGATTGCAAACATAACACGCCTAGTTTGCAAATTAGCCACGCCTAGTTGATCAATTAGCCACGCCTAGTTGACCAATTAGCCACGCCTAGTTGACCAATTAGCCACGCCTAATCTGACAACCTGGCCAGGTGTGCTGAAAATCAAAACATTGTCTTCTTATCCCTTTTTTCTGTCGTAATGTTTGGAGAATATGGCAGAACTTCGTAACTTTGACCTGCGGTCGAACTTACTTTCGCTCGACAATAAAAAGAAAAACTTTGGTTTTCCTTTTGTAATATGCTCGCTTATTCGTAACTTTGTGTCTCGAAAACTATGAAATCAATACTCTGCATATACGACCAGCTCGCGGAAATGGGCGAGCAGCAGACGGAGGAACTAATTGCTTCTCTGCCTCGTTGGCGACGTGAACAGGCGCTGCGATTCAAGCATCTGCAGGGGAGGAAAGAGTGTGCGATGGGCTATAGTCAGCTTCTTCATGGGCTGCGTGAACGCTTTAACATAAACGACTCTCCCTCATTTATTTATAATGAATACGGGAAACCTTTCCTTAAAGGATATCCTGAACTCTTTTTCAGCATCAGTCATTGCAGGGAAGCCGTGGGTTGCTTCATCGCCGACCAGCCTTGTGGACTCGACATCGAGTACATCCGAAAAGCCAAGCCCGACCTTGTTCGCCATACAATGAGCCTGGAAGAAACAGAAGCAATCTTCTCTGCCGAAAGTCCAGACATCGCTTTCACTCGCCTCTGGACGCAGAAAGAGGCTGTCCTGAAGCTCCTCGGAACAGGCATAGTCGATGACCTCCACTCAGTCCTCAGCCCTGAGAAACTGCAGGGAATCGAGCTTGAAACCATTGAAAACAGAGAAAGAAACTATATTTATACGAAAGCGTTCAAGAGTTAATAGATAACAGATAATAGATAAGAGTCATATGAAAACGCTTAGCATTGTTCGGGCAATCTGCCTTACATTTTTCATTTTTCACTTTTCGCTTTTCACTTTTGCGCAGGTTCCCAACTCCGAGAAAAAGTGGGCTTGGCTGGGCTTTGAGCGGCCTGTTGGAGCCAATCCTGTGGTGAGTCCGGACACAAGCAGTCGCTTCTTCTGTCCGATGCATGGCCGGGTGGCTCAATGGGAGAACAGCGACACCTTCAATCCTGCTGCGACCATCATCAATGGCGGCATTGCCTTGCTCTATCGGGCTGAGGATAACATCGCCAAAGGCATCGGTTCGAGGACTTCCAGAATCGGCTATGCCTACAGCGAAGACGGCATCCACTTCCAGCATCATGGTGCTCCTGTGCTCTATCCTGGAGGCGATGAATGGACGGACTTCGACTGTCCCGGTGGCTGCGAAGACCCCAGAGTCTGCATGACCGAAGACGGGCTTTATGTGATGACCTACACTAGTTGGAACCACAAACTGGCTCGGCTGAGCGTTGCCACAAGTCGCGACCTCGTTCATTGGACAAAGCATGGTCCCATCTTCTCTGATGAGCACAAAAGTCAGTTGAGCAAAGGCTACTCGAAGTCCGGCTCTATCGTGACTGAGATGAAGAATGGCCGCCAAGTGATTGCTCGCATCAAAGGCAAATACATGATGTATTGGGGCGAGAACTTCGTCAATATCGCGACCAGCGAGGACTTGATTCATTGGGAACCCATGCTGGCTCCAGACGGCAAACTCTTGCATGTGATGGACACGAGGAAAGGCTATTTCGACAGCCAACTTGTGGAGTGCGGACCTCCAGCCATCAAGACGAAGAAGGGCATCATGCTCTTCTACAACGGCAAGAACAGGGGAGGGGAGAATGGCGACCAGCACTATGCTTCAGGAGCTTATTGTGCTGGGCAGGCACTCTTTTCGTTGAAAGACCCCACGAAGCTTATTGACCGACTGGATGAGCCATATTTCTATCCCGAAGACGACTTCGAGAAGAGTGGACAATATCCTCAAGGAACAGTCTTCACCGAAGGCCTTGTGCCCTATAAGGGCAAGTGGTATTTGTTCTATGGCTGTGCCGATTCGTTCGTCGGAATGGCTGTTTACGACCCTCAAAAAAAGTAAAAATGTGCCTAAAGGCACTTTTTTCTGTTAACTCTTTTGGCAGAGAACGCAAAAAGATATATCTTTGCGCCCTGATATGAGTATGAGTCGTCGTATATTCCTGCTCCTTGCAACTTGCTCTCTGCTATTCGTTTCCTGCACTGAGTACTCTAACGTGCTCAAAAGCAACGACTACGAATACAAGTACGAGGCAGCCAAAGCCCTCTATGCCAGCGGTCATTATCGTCAGGCTTCAGAGTTGTTCAGCTTGCTGTTGGCTCCCTTGAAAGGCACTTCCTACGGAGAAGAGAGCCTCTACATGCTTGGAGAGAGCAACCTGAAGGCAAAGGATTATGAGTCGGCAGTCATGTTCTTCAAGAAGTACTACGAACTCTATCCCAAGGGCAGCTATATGGAGATGGCTCGCTTCAACAGCGGCTATTCACTCTATAAGCAGACTCCGGATGTTCGCCTTGACCAGTCGAGCACAATGGAAGCCATCAAGGAGTTCCAGGACTTCCTCGACCATTGTCCGGAAACGACGCTGAAAGAGCAGGTTCACGAAATCATCTTTGCCATGCAAGACAAGCTTGTGGAGAAGGAATATCTGGCAGCAAAACTCTACTTCGACCTCGGAACTTATACGCTCAACAGCATCTATGGCGGCAACAACTATGAGGCTTGCGTGGTCACAGCCCAGAATGCCCTGAAGGACTATCCCTATGCCTCTGCAAAGCTTCGCGAAGAACTCTCCATCCTTGCCCTGAGAGCAAAGTATCAACTGGCAAGGCAAAGTGTGGAAGAGAAGCGAGTGGAACGCTTTCGCGATGCCATCGACGAATATTATGCCTTCCAGAATGACTATCCGGAAAGCCAGTATCTGAAGGAAGCAAACTCCATCCTGAAGTACTCGGAGAAAGTCGTCGAAAGGAAAGGCGTCATGCTCAAAGAAGACGATGAATAGGACAACAGACCTCCGCACATTAAAAGTGCGCCTTGGTGCAAAAGCATCCGAGAACGGACAACAGACAACAGTAACTAAATAGAAAATCGTAAAATTGTCAAATAAAGTTATGGATTACAAGAAAACACAAGCCCCCAACGACACAGTCAACAGAGACCCCATGAGCCTCTGCGAAGAGACAGGCAACATCTACGAAAGCGTCGTTATCATTGGCAAGCGCGCCAATCAGATATCTGCCGACATCAAGCAGGAACTCAGCAAGAAACTCTCCGAGTTCGCAAGCACTCAGGACAACCTCGACGAGGTCTTCGAGAACCGCGAACAGATTGAAATCAGCCGTTACTATGAGAAGCTCCCCAAAGCAACCCTCATGGCTACTCAGGAGTTCATCGACGGCAAGATCTACTATCGCAACCCCAGCAAAGAGACCACAACTCTGCTCGACTAATTCAAGCCGGCTTGGATTAGTCAAGGTATTGTTATATCGACTAAGGATGATTCAGCGCATACAAACCATCTTCCTGCTCCTGGCCTTTGCTTTCTGCTTAGCCTGCCTCTGCTTGCCAATTGCCCACTTCATGGTTGGCGACAATCAGGTAAGCACGATGAACAGCTTCTTTGACAGCTATTCTCAGGTGGATATGTATAACCTTTGGCTTGTCAGCGAAGGCAAGCATGTGTTCTACTACTGCCCAGTCTTGATGGGAATTCTCGTCATCACAACAGGCTTGGTCTTCATCGACATCTGGCTCTTCAAGCATCGAGCCTTGCAGATGAGAGTGGCGACCTTTTGCATGATACTGTTGGTGTTCTGGTACATAGCTTATGGCATCATTTGCCTCTATCTGCTAGACCCATCATCGAATCTTTATCGTCCTCATTGGGCAGCAGCTCTTCCCTTTGCAGCCCTCATCATGCTTTATCTTGCATTCAGAGGCATACTGAAGGATGAGATGCTGGTTCGCTCGCTCGACCGCCTGCGCTAAGACACATTATTATATATATAAGGAAGAAGGCACCGCCAATTGGTAGTGCCTTCTTTTGTTGTAAAACGACACATGGGTAAATTACAAACGACGCGTGTGTCGTTGGCGATAAGTACACGTGTCGTTTGGCATTTTAACATGGAGCGTAGGCTTCTTCTCCGTGATGTATTTGCGTTTACTCCATGGAGCATGAACTTTCGCTTCTGCGTGTGAATTAAATTCTCCCTAAAAGAGCAAAAGCAATGTGTTTAATACTGTAGTTAGTGTAACAAACACACTCTCTTATTTTTTTCATTTTAGCATAATATTTAGGTTAGGAAATGTTGTTGTGAAACAATGTTTCCTTTTTTATTTTCTTTTTTGGGGGGAGATATTGAATTTATTTGTACTTTTGTTCCAAATAAATCCTATAACAATGAACATTTTTAAGGCTTTGGAAGAGTATGGTGCTCAGCAGAAAAAGATTCAAGAATATTATATACGTATAACATCATTATTACGTCCCATTCGTGATTTTAAATACCTGCAAGCATCCAATGATGGTGAACACATTGAAGAATACCTCACT
>JAFYYO010000380.1 GCA_017557475.1 Bacteroidaceae bacterium | reverse complement strand
TGTATGGAGGAGAGCGTGACACCTTCATGGTAACGCTTCGTGACGTCGTGCAGAAGTTCCCGAGGGAAGAGGTGACTGAGATTGCCCAGGCCATTGTCAAAGGTCTCGACGAGGGACGCCTGCTCATGGATGACCGCTACGATGCAAGCAGCATCTGGAGCCGCCGCACTCGTGGCGAGGCTGGCGACAGCACGGAAACAGCTCCGACACTTAAGGACGATAGATACTGCAACTTCAACTTCGTCCTTGCCTACCCGACAGGAAGCCTCGACGAGAACATGCTTGTCTTCGAAATGGCGCATTATAACTTCACGAACTTCATGGCGCGCAACTTCGACATTGAGATACAAGCCGATGCAGGCTTGACAATGATGATTATAAAGGGTTTCCTCGCTTACGACGAGGTGCATGCTTATGCCCAGAAACTCTATGCTGACGAGCACATGCGGACAAGGTTGGAAGGTATCAGGACTCTGCTTGTTTCCGACGACAACCTGAAGATGCTGGGCAAGGAGTTCAGCTTCGATGACTACAAGGCATTCTACGACGAACACTTCGCACCGCTCGAAGTGCCCGAAGACCTCAAGATAGACACGCCTGCAGACCTTGAGATTCTTGATCCAGATGAGTTAGACAAGAGGGAACAAGAAGAGAAGAAGCAAGAAACAGAAGCGTCAGACGACGATGACTTCCCGTTTGGCTGGTAAAAGAACTACGCATTATGACAACATACAAACTGCTTTGGGTCGACGATGAGATAGAGTTGTTGAAGGCCCACATACTTTTCCTCGAGAAGAAAGGCTACGAGGTGGAGACGGTTACGAATGGCTACGATGCCCTCGATCGCTGCGCAGAGGAAGCTTTCGACCTTGTCCTGCTCGACGAGAACATGCCTGGTTTGAGTGGGCTGGAGACGCTGACTCGCATCAAGGAACTGCTGCCTGCCACGCCTGTGGTGATGGTGACGAAGAGCGAGGAAGAGCACATCATGGAACAAGCCATTGGTGCCAAGATTGCCGACTACCTCATCAAGCCCGTCAATCCTACGCAAATCCTGCTGACACTCAAGAAGAACATCCAGCAGAAGGAAATTGTGACGGAGCATACGCAGAGCAATTACCAGCAGGACTTCTCGCGTCTCGGCATGCTCATCAACGATGCATCGAGCATCGAGGAATGGAAAGATGTATATAAGAAGCTGACTTATTGGGAACTTCAGTTGAGCGAGGCGGAGAGTGGCATGCAGGAGCTGCTCAGCATGCAAAGGCGAGAAGCCAATGCCGGCTTTGCCAAGTTCATACGGAAGAATTACATGCAGTGGATGGAGAAGCAGGATGAGCGTCCGATGATGAGTCCCGACATCTTCAAGCGAGCAGTCTTCCCCTTGCTCGACAAAGGCGAGAAGGTCTTCCTCATCGTCATCGACAACTTCCGTTACGACCAGTGGCGTGTCCTCTTGAACGAGGTTGCAGATGCTTTCTCGGTTGATGAAAACCTCTATTGCAGCATCCTGCCAACAGCGACACAATACGCCAGAAATGCCATCTTCAGCGGCCTTATGCCCAACAAGATAGCGCAGATGTTTCCCGACCTCTGGGTCGATGAGGACAGCGAGGAAGGCAAGAACCTCAACGAAGAGCCGCTTGTCCGCACGCAGTTCGAGCGCTATCGTCGCAAGAACACGTTCTCCTATCACAAGATTAACCATTCCAGTGCAGCGGAGAAGTTCGTCTCCCAGATTCCGCAGCTGTTGAAGAACGACCTGAACGTTGTGGTTGTCAACTTCATAGACATGCTCAGTCATGCTCGCACGGAGAGTTTGATGGTCAGAGAACTTGCAAGTAACGAGGCGGCTTATCGCAGCATTACCCAGAGTTGGTTGCGCCATTCGGCCGTGAGCGACCTCTTCCGAAGCCTGGCCAGCCAGGATTGCACCGTGGTATTGACCACCGATCATGGCAGCATTCGCTGTTATAATCCCATCAAGGTCATTGGCGATCGCAACACGAACACAAACCTGCGCTACAAGCTCGGCAAGCATCTCTCCTACAATCCGAAGGAGGTCTTCGAGATAAAAGAACCGCTTCGTGCCGGCCTGCCCAGTCCCAACTTGAGCACCACCTACATCTTCGCCATGCAGGACGACTTCTTTGCTTACCCCAACAACTACAACTACTACGTCCAGTACTACAAGGACACGTTCCAGCACGGCGGCATCAGTATGGAGGAGATGCTCGTTCCGCTCGTTACTTTGAGAGGGAAGAAGAGATAAGGACTCCTCTAAATCTCCCCGTAGAGGGGAGACTTTATGAATATGGAAATAAGGATAGAAAACAAGGAAAATCTTGCTGCTGCGGCAAGGAAATTCGTCGATGAAATGGGCGAAAATCGAGTTTTTGCCTTCTACGGCAAGATGGGTGCGGGCAAGACGACTTTCATTAAAGCCATCTGCGAAGCCTTGGGTGTGGAAGATGTCGTGACGTCGCCCACTTTTGCTATCGTCAACGAGTATGCTGATGCAGGGGGCAATCCCGTCTATCACTTCGACTTTTATCGCATCAAGAACCTCAAGGAGGCCTATGACATCGGTTGCGAGGAGTATTTCTACAGCGGTTATCCCTGCTTTATCGAGTGGCCGGAACTTGTAGAGGAATTGCTTCCAGAGGATGTTGTAGCGGTCAGGATTGAGGTACACGATGATGAATCGCGTATCATTACCATTGATTAAAGCAAGAACTTTGTGGTGCGCCGAAAAAGATAGCGTGCCTAATCTCCAAACTAGGCGTGCCTAGTTGGCAAACTAGACGTGGCTAATTCGTAAATTAGACGTGCCTAGTTGATCAATTAGCCCTGCATAGTTTTCGTCTGTTCCTAAGTTGTTCTGTTTCAGCATCTGCCTTGTTTGTTCTATAAGGTCAAAGACTTCCTCTTTTTTCTCTGCCCGAAGCATTGCAATTCGCGTCTCTCGGTAGTTAGGGATGCCTTTGAAGAGAGGCGTTGCAGCAAGGTGACGGCGGACATGACGGATGCCGCAGAGCTCAGGGTCTTTGCCGAACTTGGCCTTGATGGGGTCTTGAGCCGCTCGGTCAATGCTGATAAGCACTTGCTGTTTAAGGATGTCTATCTTCTCATCAAGCGAGAGAGGCTGGTCGGGATGGGCAATCTCGTGGAATATCCAGGGACGGCCGAAGGTGGCGCGACCTATCATAACGGCATCCACTCCATAGCGTTCGAAGGCTAGCTTGGCGTCTTCGGCAGACGTGATATCGCCGTTGCCAATGATGGGAATATGTATTCGCGGGTTCGCTTTGACCAGCCCGATGTTCGTCCAGTCTGCCTCTCCTGTGTACATCTGGGCACGGGTACGGCCATGAATAGTCAACGCCCTGATGCCGCAGTCCTGCAGCCTCTCGGCCATATCGACAATGAAAGGCGTTCCGTCGGGCAAGAGAAGATGCTTCTCGTCCCATGCCAAACGCGTCTTGACGGTAACTGGCGTATCGGGGACAGCCTCTACTACAGCCTTCGTGATGGCAATGATGCCAGGCACATTCTGCAGCATACCGGCTCCAGCACCCTTGCTTGCCACCTTCTTTACGGGACATCCGAAGTTGATGTCGAGCACGTCCGGGTGCGCCTGCTCCACAACAATTCGAGCTGCTTCGCGCATAGCATCGACATCCTTACCGTAAATCTGTATGGCTACTGGCCGCTCTTCCGGGCAAATCTGCAACTTGAGCAGGCTCTTGTTCACAAGTCGGACGAGGGCATCACTCGAGACAAACTCGGAATAGACCATCGCCGCTCCCATTTGCCTGCAAAGCAAACGGAAACCGATATCCGTGACGTCCTCCATCGGAGCAAGCAGCACAGGATGAGTCCCAAGGTCGATAGTCCCTATCGTCATAATGTTCAATGCACAATGTACGATGTGGTCTGTCAGCTCTTTGCTTTGTAAGCTAAAGCGTACATCTTCATCTGCTTGAGCATAGCGCCGAGTCCGTTGCTACGAGTAGGCGAGAGATGTTCGCGAAGACCAATGCGGTCGATGAAGTA
>JAFYYO010000379.1 GCA_017557475.1 Bacteroidaceae bacterium | reverse complement strand
GGAAGGTCTGGTAAGTGGATGGGACGATCCTCGAATGCCGACCATTTGCGGCTTCCGTCGTCGCGGGTATAGTCCAGAAAGTATTCGTGGCTTCATCAAGAAGATAGGCTACACCACCTTCGATGCCCTCAATGAGATGGCTCTTCTCGAGAGTGCAGTTCGCGAGGACCTCAATAGTCGAGCTATTCGTGTCAGCGCAGTTCTCAATCCCGTTAAGGTCGTTATTACGAACTATCCAGAAGGTCAAGTCGAGCAACTCACCGCAATCAATAATCCTGAGAATGAGGCAGATGGAACGCACACGGTTGCCTTCAGCCGCGAGATTTGGATTGAGCGTGAGGACTTTCAAGAAGAAGCGGAGAAGAAGTTCATGCGTCTCGCTCCGGGAAAGGAAGTGCGCCTGAAGAACGCATATATAATAATGTGTACTGGTTGCACGAAGGATGCTGACGGAAATGTCGTTGAGATTCAATGTACTTACGACCCTGAGACTCGTAGCGGAATGCCCGGAGCTGACCGCAAGATCAAGGGAAAGACGCTGCATTGGGTAAGCTGCCAGCATGCTGTGAAAGCCGAAGTTCGCCTTTACGACCGCCTTTGGAAGGTGGAGAATCCAAGAGACGAACTCGCAGCCATTCGCGAAGCTCAGGATTGCGACGCAGTTACGGCCATGAAGCAAATCATCAATCCCGACTGCCTCACAGTCTTGAAGGACTGCTACATCGAAGAGTTTGCAGCCACGATGAAGCCTCTCTCCTACCTCCAGTTCCAGCGAATCGGCTACTTCAACGTCGATACTGAGAGCACTCCAGAACATCTTGTCTTCAACAAGACAGTGGGTCTGAAGGACACTTGGGCAAAGAAGTAAGGCACCTTGCAGCATAGCTCTCAAAACATAACGTGTGACGATGGTCAACATAACGTGTTACGATGACCAACATAACGTGTTACGATGACCAACATAACGTGTGACGTTTTAGAACGACACCTGTCGAGTTAGTAAAACAAGGCTATGGAAGATAACAACAAATACTATCAGTCGCGGCATTTCCTCAGGTTGCTTCATCGATATGAAAAGGCAATCTCGGAAGGGCATGTGCCTTATCTTGAGGCAGATGAGTTGACTGACATTGCCGAATACTACATGACCGATAGGCAGGACGATAAAGCTAATCAGGCCATTAAGGCAGCCATCGACATGCATCCTGACAGTGTCGATCCGCAAATCTTCCTGGCTCGTCAGAAGATGTTCTACGGAAAGCTCGACGAGGCTCGCAGCATCATCGACTCCATAACCGAGCAAGATGACCTTGAAGTCCTTTATATCCGAGCTGAACTAATTATAAAAGAAGGGCATATCAACGAAGCATCGAAGTATCTCTTCAATCAAATACCTCAAATGCAGGACAGCCTTGACACCTTTCTTTACGACTGCACTTCCATCTTCATGGACTATGACCAATGGGGACAGGCTGAGGAGTGGCTCGAACATCTGAAAGGAGCTTTTCCCGATCATCCGCGTCTTCCCATCATGGAGGCTGAGATAAAGATGGGACTTGATGACTATGAGAAGGCGTACATACTCTTGAAAGAAATTCTTGAGGCTGAGCCCTATGAATCAGAAGCATGGGACTTGTTAGCCGAGACATGCGTCGCATTGGAGAAATTCCCTGAGGCTCTGGAGGCTGCCGACTACTCTCTTGCCATTAATCCCAAAGACTGTACCGCACTTCTTATGAAGGCCAATGCCTACATGCACGAGAATTCGATGGCAGAAGCTATTGAGCACTATAAGCGGTATCTTGAGTTGCAACCCGATGACCTCAGCGTTCAAATCTCTCTTGCGCTATGTTATAGTAGCGAAGATCGCTTCAAAGAAGCCCTCTCTCTGCTCGAGAAAGCTGAGCAACAAGCCCTGAAACTGCCAGACAGAGATGCCGACCTTTCCCAAGTGCTCCAGTTGAAAGCATATGCTTTGGGCCGCCTTGACAGGATTCCAGAAGCAATAACCCTTGTTGAGAAAGCACGTGAGTATTGCGACGAGAGTCAGGCGTGGAAATGCTATATGACAGAGGGCGACATCTACTTGCAAGCGAATCAGACGAAGTTGGCAGAGGATTACTTCACAAAAGCCCTGGAGAAGAGTCCCGAACAGGGAGACACGCTCTTCAACATCGCACTTTCCTATAGCAATGCTGGCTACAATGATGTTGCTATCGAACTGCTCGACGACGTCTGGACAATCTTTGGAACTCAGGAAGGCAAGTTCGTCGTCCCACACCTTGCGAACTGTTATCTTCGCAAGTATCGTGAGTCTCCCGAAAAGCCAGAGCGCAAGAACGACATGGAGAACTTCCTCAAATATCTTCAATTAGCACCCTATTGTGACCGAGAAGCCACGATACATCTCTTCTCTGACCGCTTCCCAAACATCGCTCCAGAAGACTACTACGCCTATGCTTTCAAGGAGTATTACGGCTTCTTCCCCAAATTATCTGTCAACTAACGATTATACAAAAAAAGCCTTCCCATAACGGAAGGCTTTTTTGATTGTCGCATATGACTCATGGCATATTAGTTGTCATGCGACATCTTTTTATTACATTCTTCTCATAAGCCAATCACTCCACTACGGGCACCTCAATCTGAGAGCCGTAACGATGATACTCGTTAGCGATGGATTGCTCCTTGATGTAATGCGTCAACTCTATGCGGCCATTGTGAACGGGAAGCGCTTGAGCAATGTACATATCATGATTGGCAGCTGCTTGGAAGACGATATCGGGCACTTGACTTGAGATAGTGCGAATGCGCTCGTACTTCTTGATGCTTTCACAGAAGGAGGCCAGATTCTCGCTGACAGTCTTGGCGCCAAGGGCACGGGCATCGTTAAGCAAGGCATTACCTTCATCGGCTGAAACAGTAAGAGGTGTGCCAACTGTCTTTGCTGCCAGACAAACCATTTCCAGCTGCTCTTTTGTCTCGTCTCCAAACAGGCGCAAAACCATTCCTTCTGCTAGAGGCAGATAGCGGAAGACGTTCTGCTCGCCACGAATCTTCGGCTGAATATTGCGGGCATGACGGAACTCCTTCTCGTACCAATCTGCATAAGAAGTTCTGTAGTCCGTTGTCTGTTGTCCTTTGTCTGTAATATTCATAAACTGAGCCACATAGTTGGGACCGCCAGCCTTCAAGCCAGGACCAAAGGCAGAAAGCTTCATGCCGCCAAAAGGTTGACGATTGACGATGGCACCAGTAATGCCTCGATTGATGTAGAGATTGCCTGCAAGGACATGATTCTTCCAATAAAGTTGCTCTTGCTCATCGAGAGACTGAAGGCCAGAAGTCAGGCCGTAATCGAGACCATTGACTAAGTCAACGGCTTCCTCTAGTGTATCGTAAGGAGCTACGGCAAGCAACGGTGCGAAGAGTTCTGTGCGGAAAGTGAAGGAATCGGGCTTCACATCTATCTTGATGGTGGGACGAAGGATGTAGTGCTTCTCGTCAACGAACTCTGGAGCAATCAGCCAACGCTCTCCTGGCTCAAGCTTGAAGGCTTGCTCCAACTTCTCATTCTTGTTGGTAATCATCGGGCCAACGATATTGCCTGCATTCCAAACACCTCCAACCTTGAGGGAAGAAGCGCAGTCCTTAAGTTTCTCGAAGAACTCGGGATGATTGTAAACAGAACGCTCAACAAGCAAGAGCGAGCATGCAGAACACTTCTGCCCAGCGTTGCCGAAAGCCGAGCGACATGCATTCATAATAGCATGGTCGCGATCGCTCTTCGCAGAGATTATCATGACGTTCTTACCACCCGTCTCTGCCGAGAGTGGTTTGCGAGGATTATTGTGCGCAAGCGTTTGTGCGGTTTCAGTACCACCAGTAAGGATGACGTGTTTGATGACAGGAGAAGACGTGAGCAAAGGCGTTGCTTCGCGGTCACTAATAATTACCTGGAGGGCTTGCTTGGGAACACCTGCATCCCAGAATGCTTTGGCGAAAAGCCAAGCAACAGGAGCCGCAACTGTGGCAGGCTTCAGGATACATGTGTTGCCTGATGCCAAAGCTGCCACTACGCCGCCACAAGGAATGGCGCATGGGAAGTTCCAAGGCGAGAGGACAAGCACAGTTCCTTTGCCTTGCATCTCGATGTCTGGCAGAGCTGCGAACTTCTTCATCGTTGTCGTATAGAAGCGGCAATAGTCGATACCTTCAGATACTTCTACATCGGCTTCTTCGATGGTCTTACCCGTAATGGCACACATCGAGCCGTTAAGGTCGCCACGCATTTGGCCGAGAATGTTTGCAGCACGATACATAATCCGATGACGCTCCTCAACGCTTGTCTCACGCCACTTTCCTTCATCTTTTTCGGCAATATCGAGAATCCGTTGAACCTGTTCCTTATTTGCTCTCGACATCTCGCATACAAGCACATCGCCATCCTGACTTCTGTCGAAATACTTAACATGGTCCACGTTGTAGGTCAATTCATCGCCAATTTGAGTGGGCAGCAAATCACCAGGCTTCCAATCACCCCACTCTGCTTTCTCACCCGACATATTGCCATTCGACTTCCACTTCGCAAATATCTTCTCCACCCATTGCTGATTGCAGAAGCGGTCGAAATCGGTATCGGGCTCGTTAATCATCTCGTCCTGAGGCTCCTGTCCAACATAAGGCTGATTTCTGTCTTGCGTACGTGTAGGTGTATGATTCAGGTTATCCTTCATGTTATAAGCCTTGATGAATTGCTCCTGAAGTTCTTTCCATTCCTTTGTGTCGGGCTTAAGCGAGAAACTATGGGTCAGGAAGTTATCAGGAGCCGTATTCTCGTCCATACGACGAACAAGATAGGAAATGGCATTGAGGAAATGCTCCTTCTTCACGACGGGCGTGTAGAGGATAACATGATTTCCGAGCTTCTTCTGAGCTCTCCAAACATGATTGGCCATACCTTCGAGCATCTCGAAGCAGAAGCAGTCTTTGGGCGTCTGATACATCTCGCTGAGCAGATACGCATAGGAGATGGTAAAGAGGTTGTGGGAAGCCATACCGATGTGCAGAACCTTTGCATTTTCGGGCTTCAAACCACGTTCGATGATATGCAGATAGTTGGCATCCACTTCAGTCTTGTTGGGACGAACGGGATTGGGCCAACCACGAAGGTCGCTGACGATGTTCTCCATATCGAGATTACATCCCTTCACGATACGCATC
This sequence comes from Bacteroidaceae bacterium, assembly GCA_017557475.1. The sequence continues at coordinate 10,883 of JAFYYO010000379.1, read as the reverse complement.
TTGATGGGAGAGCCACCTTCTTCAACACGTTTGCGTGCAAACTCCAGCAGTTCGCTTTGGAAACCCTCTGCATCAGGAAGATAAGCCTGCACAACAATACCTGCTTCATAGTTCTTGAACTGTGGCAGGGAAAGGACGTCCTTGAAGAGCTTCATCGTCAAATGAGCATCCTTGTACTCCTCCATATCGAGGTTGATGAACTTGGGCTTCGTCACGCCGTTGACGTCCGTATAGGGATAGTCGATAGCCGTCTGATAAAGCTCCGACATGCGACGAACCAGCTCGGGGAAGCATTCCTTATAATTTAATGCGTGCGTCTGCGCATAGATACCCGATATCTTAACAGAGATGTAGTTGATATCGGGTTCTTTCAAAGCTTCTAAATAAGAGCGATATCGCTTGTCGGCCTCGCCATCGCCAAGAACCACCTCACCCAAGAGGTTGACATTCTGACCAATGTCCTGTTGGAAACGTGTAGCAAGATGTTGAGTTAAGCTGGGACGAGCTGCATCGATGATGACACGACTTGTATCCCTGCGTAAACGCCACTTGATGATTGGGACGGCAGCCCAGTTGAAGAGTGGAAGATAAGCAAACTTCTGGTACATCCAGAAGAGTGCATGATCGAACCAGTCGAGAAACTTGGGGATTCCGTATTGGTCGATAAGTTCCTTAACGCGAAGAGCCAACTTCTTTCGATCACGAATTTGACTGGTTTCGTCGAGCATACGCACAATGAACTTCTTGTCATTAGGCGTTGTGACCATTGTGCCATACATGTGTTGCTCACCCTTTTCCGTTTTGGTAAGGCCAGAATAACTTTCGTCGTAAAGCTTGCGCATCCAGGAAAAGACTTCCTCGACGGTCGGAAATTGTAGTTCGTTCATAATAATATGTTGTTAATGATAGTTTTCCTCTGCAAAGATACGAATAAGCGAGCAAAAAGCCAAATTTATTTGGGCTTTTTCGAGCGAGAGGATCTAAGACCGTAGATCAAAGATACGAATAAGCGAGCAAAATACCAAATAAATCAAATTATTTTTATTATTGAGCGAGAGTTTACAACCACTTGTAAAACTGCAAAACGCAACAGGGTGTGTTTGCAATCATAACGTGTTATGCAGGCCATCATAACACGTTATGATTGGCAACGACGCACGTTATGTTTGGCAATGCAGCAGGTTAAATCACATAGGAGGATCTCAAAGCTTCATTAGGATATAACTTATTACAGCTATTTGAACTATTAAGATTGCTGGCACACCATATTTGAATTTCTTGTGCATCGTCTTGTGATGCCATACTTTCATGCCCAGCAAAGCCCCAATACTTCCACCAAGCACAGCCAGCATCAGAAGTGCAGCCTCTCGAATGCGCCATTTGGAGCGTTTTGCCTTCAATTTGTCAATACCAAACGTGAAGAACGTAGCCACATTAATGATGGCTAGGTATATGAGGATAAGGTTTCTTTCAGTCATTTCTCTTTACGCTCTAGTTTCATCACTTTTACAGGACGGTCGCTGCCTACTTGCAGTTTGCTGCAGTAGTTGATTTTACCTGTATCGCTGAAGCCGCACTTCTCCATCACACGACCAGAGGCTGGATTGTCAACAAAGAAATCGCTCCAAAGCGTTTGGAATCCCTTCACGTTGAAGCAGTAGTCAATCAGCAAACGCAAAGCCTCCGTGCAGATTCCTTGGCTCCAGTATGGCTTAGCTATCCAGTAACCTGGTTCTGCATCATTCTCTCCGATGTTGATGTTACTCTCTCCGTAGATAAAATAACCTATACAGCCTATTGACTCACCCGTCTCTTTCAATACGATGGCCCATGTGCGGTCGTTATTGAAGATGGTTCGAATTATTTCCAGGCTCTCCTCTACACTCTGATGTGGAGGCCAGCCAGCACGAGGACCAACTTCTGGGTCGCTAGCGTATTTGTAAAGCGTCTCAGCATCGCTATCTCTCCAAGGACGGAGTATTAGCCTTCCTGTTTCCAACATCTTGTGTTCACTCTTGTGTGGTTGGGAGAATTTGCTCGACTCCTCGCGCAGATTCCACAATGTGGCGATGCGGGTTTCCGGGATAGACTTTCAGGAGCACCACGCCATGTGGGTTCACTTCTGTGTCGAAGCGTTCTTTGGCATCGATGGTCTTGAGGTCCTGTTGGCGCCATACGTCACGGATCGTCTGCGGAGCACGCATTCCGATGGAATGAGGAATGAATCCTATGGTCTGCGGCTTGTCCGAGAGATTAAAGAGACCGACAGCCATTGAACCATCCTCCAGTTGCTTGACGTAGGTAACATAGTCCTTGCTTCTGTAGCGAGGATAGGCCTGAATGCCCAGCGGGTCTTGGTTGATATCGTTAACCTCATTGTTGCAGAGCAAACTGATGGTGAATGGGTCGAGCTGTGACATGTCGCATCCGATGAGCATTGGAGAAGCCAAGAGTGCCCAGAGGGAAATATGGGTAAACTGCTCGTCGGGAGTCAGGTGAGTATAGTGCAAGTTCGGTCCCCACCCCACCATTCCGAGGACAAGCATATCGGCATCTGCCCAATGACCAGGACGATTGAAGGCAAGCCACATATCCTGGCCCTCGAAGCCAATCTTAGACATGCTTCCCCAATTGTCGCGTATGTCACCCGTAGTGCGGTAACAGTTGGACTTCTCCAACCAGACAGGTGCAGAGCCATAGGGTGCAGAATTGGAGAGACTGAGGATGATGTCGCGACCCGTGGCATGCAGGGCATCCCACATCTCTGTAGTGTGGTAGTAGTCGTTGGGATTCCAGTCGTATTTCAGGTAGTCCACACCCCAGTCCGCCCATTGGCGGGCATCGTTCTCTGCAAAGGAATACATGCCGAGATACCAGTGTTGTTCGCGGGCTTTTGGGTCGTCGGGCAGGAAGTAGCGATAGTTCTCGTCGTGCTTGCCCTCCTTGATCCAGTCGTAGGTGCCATCGGAGTTGTCGCAACTGCTGCCAATGTGTCCTGCGTAGGTGCCGACCCATGGGCCGGAATAGATTCCCAACTTCAGCCCCCAAGCGTGTAGCGAATCAGCCAACTGCTGCATGGATGGGAACTTGTCGTTTGGTTGTATGCCATTATGTTTCCCGCCACGAATGCCCTGCCATCCGTCATCGATATTGATGTAGGTCCATCCGTAGTTCACGAGTCCTTTCTCGACCATAGCTCGAGCGGAACTCATCACTTTCTCTTGGCTAACGCTTCTGCCCCAGCAGTTCCATGAGTTCCATCCCATGGGTGGAGTCAAAGCTATGGTGTTGCCAATCTCTATGCGGAGGTCGCGTTCGGCTTTTCCAAGTGAGTTGGTGGCATAGAGCTTGACCTGATAGGTGCCGGCACACTTCACTCGTCCTGTGATGTGGCCGCTCTGCTTATCCAGCTTCAATCCTTTTGGCAGCCCTGTGGCCTCGAAGGTCATCGGACGTTCGCCCGTTGCGGCAATACAATAGAAGAAAGGAGCGCCAGGAGTAGCTCCGAAGACTTTTGCACTATTGATACGTGGAGACTTTGGAGCCGGCGGCGTAAGGATGTAGGCACTGTAGTCGGGAATCTCTGCATTCTGTGCAGATACGGGAATCGCGAGAGCGATTAGCCCGATTGTAAGGATGATGAACTGTTTCATGGATTCGTTAAAGATTATTTCTGTGACAAAAATACGATAATTATTTTATTTTCTATTAATAGTTCCACAACAAAATGACTGTAGTTTCTCTCCCATCACAGCCTTTAGAATAGCAAAGACCTTATCACCCGTACAATGGCTTGTGTAGAATTGTGTTTCGGGATAGTTTATTTTCAATCTATTAGCTAAATCCGTTAATTCTTCTTCTGTTTCATGGTCATCAAGCAGGTGGAATCCTCCAACGACGATTTTTACAGAATAAGGACAAGCCGCTAAGATATTTTCCAATCCGCTATGAGCACAACCAGTAAAAAGCATACCATCTGTGTAAAGAGCAAGTTCGTGTCGGAAGTCATCGTTCACATAGTCCCCATCTTCGTTTTGCACAAATAGATGCCGGTTGCCTTTGGGCATCGGATGTGCATGCGGAATATGAGCAATAACGTGAAGACCATCAGCTATCGCCTGTGAATGGTCAATCAGAAGAATGCGCCCTTCAAGTCCATCTGGCCACTCTGTCGTAATGCTATGCAAGTTTCCGCGTTTGGAATAGAATTTGCAACTGACGGCATCGGGCGATACAATGACTTGTGCCTTATCGATTATCTTCATCAGATGTTTCAATCCTCCTGTATGGTCGTTGTGTCCGTGAGAGATAAAAACATAATCCACCATGCCGAGGTCGATGCCCATCTTCTCTGCATTACGGATAAACACATCGCTTGCACCCGTATCTAGCAAGATACGATGTTTATCCGTCTCTAACAGGATAGACAACCCATGCTCCGTCTGGAGTTGTTTGTCACTTGTGCGATTATCTGATAGTACTGTCCACTTCATAACATTCTTTGATAAGCAAGCCTTTCATCTCCATTGGAAAGGTAGATGATGCCACAATAGGTGAAACCGTGCTTTTCGATGTTGTGCTGCATGATTCGATTATCCTTATGGGTATCAATACGGATGTTTGCATCATGCGAGAAGCAGAAATCCATGATATCGCTGAAAATACCATGAATGTCAGGATAGCTGGCAATACGATGAACGACATGATAAGGTTGCATATCATCCAGCCACTCACCATCGTATATCTTTGAATAGGTTGGTTCAGGAGAAGGTAGGAAGGCAAAGTAGCCAACGATGCGACCGGCCTCTTCAATGACATAGCCACCATGCTTTTCCATATCGCTGAAGATGACTGTCTCTGAAGGGTAACCATCTCCCCATTGGTGCATGTTGCCTGAAGACCGCATAATCTTTTTTGCAGTCTCCATCACCTGCATAATATCGGTGATGTCTGTAGGTATTGCTTCCCTGATAATCCTATTACTCACGCTTTCCTTTACTTTTTCTCTTTCGCCTGTCTTGCAAATTCAAAGAGTGACAGGGGCAGATGACAGTAGCCGTCGGGATTCTTGTCGAGATAGTCCTGATGATATTCTTCTGCTGGGTAGAAGTTCTCAAGAGGAAGTTTCTCAACGGCCAGAGGCTGCTGATAGTTCTTCTGTTTCTCGGCAAACACCTTCTCGATAATAGGCAAATCCTCTGAATCAGTATAGTAGATGCCTGTGCGATAACGTGTGCCCTCGTCATGTCCTTGTTTATTAAGACTTGTTGGGTCGATGGCCTTGAAGAACATCTGCAACAAGAACTCAAGGCTTACCACATCGGGATTGTATTTCACATGTACGGTCTCTGCATATCCCGTTGTGTCAGTATAGACTTCTTTGTATGTTGGGTTCGCTGTATGTCCGTTGGCAAAACCCACTTCCGTTTCCACTACGCCATCAATTTGTTTGAAGTAATGCTCTGTTCCCCAAAAACAACCTCCAGCAAGATAAATCTCTTTGCCACTCTTGATCTCCACTAATTTTCCCGTTTCAGAGTCGATGATAAAACCGCGAACCACAACATTCCTGGGAACAAGTGGATGAGTCTTGATAGTCTCAACAGTCTTTCTCACAGACTCGGGAGTGTCCTTGAAGCCCTCCAGCCAATGGTCCAGGTTGATGCCACACTTGCGAATGGTGTCGAGTGTTTCATCTGTTACACCTCTGGCTATCATTTCATGATGGAAGTGGTCGTAGCTCATGTGGCAAGCCCCACAATGCGAGTGTGCCACTACCATGATTTCCTCTACACCCAATTCGTAGATGGCAACTATCAAGCTACGCATAGCTGAGTCGAAAGCTGAAATTACTAAACCTCCTGCATTCTTGATAATCTTTGCGTCTCCATTCTTCAGGCCAAGAGCTGCAGGAAGCAGTTCAGTCAATCTTGTGTCCATACACGACAACACAGCCAGCTTCTTATCAGGATACTTGTCTGTGAGATACTTCTCGTAGCCCTTCTGCTCTACAAAAGTCTTGTTAAAAGCTATAATCTGGTCTATCATATCTTCTGGTTTAATGATTATTTGTTTGGTACACACGCACATAATCTATCTCATAGCGCATAGGAAAGTCCTTTGGATTGTACTGCCTTACACGTGTATCTAAAGCCAAATTGAGTAAGAGGTACTGGGGTTGATGGAAGGGATTGATGCCCGAGCCACGCATCTTGCCATTGATAGTAAGGGTAAGGTCTATTTCGTTGAGCAGTTCATCATCGAGGAAAAGACGGATAGCGTTCTCGTCCCAATCCATACGCCAAACATGGAAACGTTCTGCCCAAGCAGAGTCGCGTTCTGTGAAGTGAGTGAGAGGCGTATAAGAGGAGTCCCATTTCGTCTCTCTATCCCCAGCCCAACAGGCATTAGCCAGAACGGTGGGACGTCCTTTGTATTGATAGTACTCCATCATGTCTATCTCTCCACAAGCTGGCCAACCTCCACTATCTCCCAGTAGCCAAATCGCAGGCCAAGCACCCAAGCAGACTGGGATGCGAGCACACACCTCAACACGTCCGTACTGGAAAGAGAAAAGGCCCCTCGTCTTCAAGGAACTGCTTGTCCAAAGGATGCGTGGACGATTGTTGCGCCAATGCCTGCTTCCCTCCCTGTAGGATGGACAAGGTAAGTCTGCAGGACGAGCTTCAATCACAAGATAGCCATCGCGTTGGAAGGCATTCTCTGGTGTGTACCACTGAAGTTCCTCATTACGCTCAAAACCATGCTCGTAGGTCCATTTAGTGGAATCAGGGCGTCCTTCGACTTCGAACTCATCATGCCAGATGAGTTTCCAACCAATGTCCTGAGCCCAAGCATCGACAGAAAGGAAAACAGACAATAAAGATATGATGATGGCTTTATTCATTATAAATAGATGTTTCATAACTCTTCAGTTTGTGTGTTTCTTTTGCAAAGATACGAATAAGCGAGTAAAAAGCCAAATTAATTTGTGCTTTTTCGAGCGAGAGTAACTAAGACCGAAGGTCAAAGATACGAATAAGTGAAGACAATATAAAATAAAAACGTGTTTTCTTTTTGTATTTCACTCACTTTTTCGTATCTTTGCCCTACGATAACTAACACTAAAACCAGAAATAATCACAAAATAAATATTGTCATGAGATATCCGAAAATAGGCATTCGTCCTACTATCGATGGTCGTCAGGGTGGCGTCCGCGAAAGTCTTGAAGAAAAAACAATAGCCTTGGCCAAGGCCGTTGCCGAGTTGATAACCACGAATCTGCGCAATGGCGACGGCTCGCCTGTGGAGTGCATTATCGCCGATGGCACCATTGGTCGCGTGGCTGAGAGTGCTGCCTGTGCCGAGAAGTTTGAGCGCGAGGGAGTGGGCAGTACCATTACTGTCACTTCCTGCTGGTGCTACGGCAGCGAGACGATGGACATGAACCCTCATTATCCCAAGGCTGTATGGGGCTTCAACGGCACAGAGCGTCCAGGTGCCGTCTATCTGGCTGCCGTACTGGCCGCCCATGCACAGAAAGGACTGCCCGCCTTCGGTATCTACGGTCACGATGTACAAGACTTGCAAGACAATACCATTCCTGCTGATGTGGCAGAGAAGATTCTGCGCTTCGCCCGTGCTGCTCAGGCAGTAGCCACGATGCGAGGCAAAAGTTATCTCTCACTGGGCAACACCTGTATGGGTATTGCCGGCTCTATCGTTAATGCCGACTTCTTGCAGCAATACCTCGGCATGCGTACAGAGTATGTATCATTAGTAGAAATTCTGCGTCGTGTAGACTTCAACATCTTCGACCCTGAGGAGTTTAAGAAAGCCATGCAATGGGTAGAGAAATATTGTAAACCACAGGAAGGACACGACTATAACGAAGACCGACCACTCTTCCCTGGTACACCCATGACCACATTCAATGGCAAGGGTAAAGGCAAGAACCGTGAGGAGAAAGATCAGGATTGGGAGTTCACCGTGAAGACCATGATGATTATCCGCGACCTGATGGAGGGTAACCCACGACTTTTGCAGATGGGCTACAAAGAAGAGGCACTGGGACACAATGCTATTGCTGGCGGAGTCCAGGGCCAGCGTCAGTGGACTGACTACAAACCCAATTTCGACTTCCCTGAGTCGATGCTTTGCACCTCATTTGATTGGAATGGACCGCGTGAAGCCAAGATTCTGGCTACGGAGAATGACTTCCTCAATGGCATGACGATGCTCTTCGGACATCTGCTGACGAATCGCGGCGTGATGTTCTCTGACATCCGCACCTACTGGAGTCCAGAAGCTGTGGAACGCGTGGCTGGCAAGAAGCCTGAGGGCGCTGCTGCAGGCGGTTTTATCCACCTGATTAATAGTGGTGCAACGACCCTCGATGCCACTGGTGCCGCTACCGATAAGGACGGAAACCCCACCATAAAGCCACATTGGGAGCTTACCGACTGCGATGTAGAGGCCTGTCTGAAAGCAACCTCGTGGATGCCTGCCGACCGCGACTATTTCCGTGGTGGCGGTTACAGCTCGCACTTCGTAACAAAAGGCGGTATGCCTATGACCATGATGCGTCTGAACATGGTACAGGGGCTGGGTCCTGTGTTGCAGTTAGCAGAAGGATGGACCGCGGAACTTGACCCCAAGACGCACGAAATCCTCGACAAGCGTACCGACCCCACATGGCCCACTACTTGGTTTGTGCCGCGTCTCGACCCGAAGAAGGACTGCTTCAAGGATGTCTATTCGGTCATGAACTGCTGGGGCGCTAATCACGGAGCCATCGCCTACGGGCACATCGGTGCCGACATGCTCACGCTATGCTCCATCCTGCGCATTCCTGTGTCGATGCATAACATTCTGGACAAGGACATTTTCCGCCCTGCTTGCTGGAATGCATTCGGTATGGACAAGGAAGGTGCCGACTATCGAGCATGTCAAAACTTTGGGCCGATTTATAAATAAAATGTCAATAGGCAGAAGCAACTATTGGTCCGCCTGAGCGAAGCGAAGGAAAACTCCGACCCGGGTCGCGAGGAGAGCCTACAAAAAAAGTTCCTTGTCTCACGACAAAGAACTCTAACCTTAAAATCTAATATCATGAAAAACACTTTTACTTCGCGGTGCGGACGAGGCTCGAACTCGCGACCCCTAGCGTGACAGGCTAGTATTCTAACCAAACTGAACTACCGCACCTCATTTCGAGGTTTCCGAGTACAAAAGTAGTGCTTTCTTATAACATACGCAAGTTTTTAAGCAAGAAATTTGTGCTTTGACTCGTATTTTTTTATGTTCAATGTTCAATGTTCAATGAAATTTCGTATATTTGCACCATATTATTTAATTTTTACGAAAATGAAAACAGTCAAAGCTCTACTCATTGCCGCTCTCGCATTGCTCACAGCTGCTTGCGGCACAACAAACACTGTGCCCATTACAGGACGTAAGACTCGTCTGCTCGTCGATGACGCACAAATCCTCAGTCTCAGCACCCAGCAATACCAAGAGTACATGCAAAGTGCCAAGTTATCAACCAACCAGACCAACACTGCTCTCGTGAAGCGAGTTGGACAGAACCTCGCCACAGCCGTCGAGAACTTCCTCACGAACAACGGCTATGCTCAAGAAGTGCAGAACTTCCAATGGGAGTTCAACCTCGTGAATAGCAGCGAAGCCAATGCTTTCTGTATGCCCGGAGGCAAGATTGTGGTCTATGAAGGCATGCTCCCCATCACTCAGGATGAAGCCAGCCTCGCCATCGTACTCGGACACGAGATTGCTCATGCTGTGGCCAAACACTCTGCCGAGCAACTCTCCAAGCAGACACGTCAGCAGTATGCTGCACAGATTGGTGGCAGCGTACTCACACAAGTCGCTAACACAAAGGGCCTTGGAGGCTATGCACAACTGCTCGATATGGTAGCTCAGACAGGCTTCAACTTCGCCAACCTCAAGTACTCTCGCGATAATGAGACAGAAGCCGACCGACTCGGACTCATCTTTGCAGCAATGGCCGGCTACGACCCACAACTCGCAATCCCCTTCTGGCAACGAATGGCTCAGATGAGTACAACATCAACAAGCGAAATCTTCAGCGACCACCCATCCGACGAGAAGCGCATCGCTGAGCTGCAGAAGCGCATGCCCGAAGCACTCAAGTACTACAACCCTCCCACGACTACGACCACAACCACCACTACAAAGAAATCGACAAAGAAGAAATAAGTTCTTTATACATTACTTATAATATAAGGGCGGAGCAATCCGCCCTTTATTTGTATTATATTGAACATGAAGATTGGGCTCAAGGACCCCAAAAGTTTTAGAGTTTAAGATGTTTAAGAGTTTAAGGGGAAACGACCACTAAGGTTTAGCTCGACGGCTCAAAGAGGAAAGTCAATCTGCCAAATCAACACGAATATTACATCGAAAAATAACTAAAGAACAAAAATTATATGTAGATGAGTAGTTAATTTAGGCGGAAGACTTTATAAAAGCAAGCTTTTAATTAATCTTCCGACGAAATAAAACCTTTACTAATCAGTAAAGCTGTTCTGTACAGAACTGTCATCTACATAATAGATTATTCGTTCAATTCGGATGATTCGTGTTCAGTAAGAAGATTTTTCGAGGATTTCGAGTCTTTCGTTCTTTTAGGAAACCATAATTCCTTTTTCTTCCATCAGCCCTCATACATCAGCCCTCATTCCTCATACATCTCAACTATCATCTTGTATTGATCTTGAGCTGTTCGGCAGGTATCCATCAGGTAACCATTCACATTTCCCCACTCTCGCAAGCCTCGATAATAGAACATCTTCAAATCATCGGTGATAATAAAGGGCATGATACCGTTTGCCAGACACTCCTT
>JAFYYO010000378.1 GCA_017557475.1 Bacteroidaceae bacterium | reverse complement strand
TTGAGCAGCATCCACCTCAACTTCGAACTGCGGGAAGTTGCGTTCGTAAGTGGTGATGCATCGACCAACTTCAGGATGCTCGCTAAGCTCGGCTATGAACTTCTTTGTGTAATCGAAGAAGAGAGCTTTGTCTGCTGTTCCCGTCTTATCCTGCAGTTGCAGCTCGATGGAGCCCATACCATAACCAGGAATCATGCCTGGCTCGAAGACAAAGCACTGTGCCTCTGGAATCTCTTTCAGGAGGCGGGCATTCAGCTTTGCATTTGCCACCATCGTACTAGAGCTCATCAGGTTATCGAGCGGATGGTAGTTCATGAGAGCAACTGCAGCTAAAGCTCCAATCACCACGAAAGCCAAGCCCTTCTTGAGTACGTTCTTTCTCTTGATAATGCCTGCGACAAACACAATCAGCGAGATGATGAAGGCCAAGAGAGCAAGCGTGGCGAGTCCGAAACCTATTCCATATTGGCGTTCGCCCCAAGGTTTCATTCGGATGACGGACATACCATAAGAGGTTCCTTGACCAGACATGAAGCCATAACCTGCAACCTTCGTGTAATCTTTCACTTCAGGCACTTCCTCGATAATCTTCTGTGCTTTGTTTAGAACCTCGTATGTGGTTGCGACATTACTGCCAGGAACGGCGCTCACATTCATCATGCAGACACCTTGGTCCTCGCTTGGAACGAGTCCGCCAGGCAGGTGACTTCCGAAGAAAAGCACGCCTACAATGGCAATCGCCAAGGCTCCAAAGCAGACATAGAACCTTACCTTCCTCGAAACCATTCGACGAAGCACGTTGGCATATTTCTCCATCAAAGCAGAATAGGATGCTTCGTAAGCAATTCGGGTTTGGTTGTTGATGGCTCCAAAGAAGCCTTTTTTCCTCTCCTCGCTTGCGGGTCGCATCATCATGGCACAAAGAGCAGGGCAGAGCACAAGGGCACTCACGCAGGAAATACCTACTGCAGTTGCCAAAGTCACACCAAATTGTGTGTAGAAGATGCCTGCAGTTCCGCCTGTGAAGCTGACAGGAATGAACACAGCCATGAAGACAAAGGTACAAGAGATAACGGCCATTGTTACATCGCTCATCGCATCCTTTGTGGCTTCATAACTACTTGTATAGCCAGCATCAAATTTTGCTTGGACAGCTTCCACAACCACAATGGCATCATCGACGACAGTACCGATGGCAAGCACCAAGGCAAAGAGCGTCAATAGGTTAAGCGTAAATCCTGCTAAAGAGAGGCAGGCAAAGGTTCCCACCAAGGAAACGATGATGGAGATGGATGGAATGAGCGTTGCCTTGAAGTCCTGCAAGAAGAAATAAACCACCAGAATCACCAAACAGATGGCTATCAAGAGGGTTTCTTCCACATTCGATATGGAAGCCATGAGGAAGTCGTTGCTCGACATCATCGTAACGAACTTCATTCCCTTGGGCAAGTCTTTGCTCAACTCCTCAAGCTTTTGCGATACACGGTCGTTGGTTGCTTTTGCATTTGCTCCTGCAAGCTGGAAGCAAAGGAAAGTGACACCTGGGTGTCCATTTGCTTCTCCGTGGAAGGCATAACTGACTGCACCAAGCTCCACATCTGCAATATCTTTCAGTCGGAGGGTTGTTCCGTCCTCGTTGGCACGAATCACGATGTCCTCGAACTCGGAGATTTCCTTCAGGCGACCCTTGTACTTCAGGGTGTACTGATAGTAGTTGTTGATGCCGTCGCCGTGAGTCCCATTCACAGGCTTCTCGCCAAGTTGTCCTGCAGGCGACTCCAAGTTCTGTTCCGCCAAAGCATTCGAGATATCACTTGGAATGACATCATATTGCGCCATCAGTTCTGGTTTCATCCAGATGCGCAGAGAATATGTACCGCCAAGCAAGGTGACATCGCCCACACCTTCAACTCGCTTGATCTGCGGAATGACGTTGATGTCCAGATAGTTCGAGATGAAGTCCTCGTCGTACTTGTTGTTCTCGTCAAAGAGAGCGTCAATCTGGAGGAAAGATGTCTGGCGTTTGATTGTCTGCACACCAACTCTGGTCACATCGGAAGGCAGCAATCCTTGAGCCCTCGAAACGCGGTTCTGTACGTTGACGGCAGCCATATCGGGGTCTGTGCCCTGCTTGAAGACGACGTTTATGGTGGCAGAACCCGCATTGGTTGCAGTACTGCTCATGTA
>JAFYYO010000377.1 GCA_017557475.1 Bacteroidaceae bacterium | reverse complement strand
TGCCGTTCTCCCAGTAGAGACCTTTTTGGGTAATCTCCCTGATGTTGATTTCGGGGTTGAAGTTCGTGGCGAAAGCCTTGTGATGATTGCCTGCGTTGCAATCCACGATGTCGAGATACTGAATCTCATCGAAGTGATGCTTGGCGGCATAGGCTGTGAAGATGCTCGTCACACCTGGGTCGAAGCCGCAACCAAGAATGGCGCAAAGTCCTGCTTTCTCAAATCTTTCGCGATACGCCCACTGCCAAGAGTACTCGAAGTGCGCTTCGTCTTTGGGCTCATAGTTAGCAGTGTCGAGATAGTTGCAACCCGTCTGCAGGCAAGCCTCCATGATGGTGAGGTCCTGATAAGGCAGCGCGAGGTTCATCACGATGTCGGGCTTGTAGCTGCCAAGCAACTTGACGAGCTGCTCCACACTGTCTGCATCGACCTGCGCAGTCTTGACCTTCGTGCCATACTTCTTGTTTAAGACTTCTGCCAAAGCGATACATTTCTTCTCTGTACGGCTGGCAATCATTACTTCAGTAAAGGTGTCAGGATTCTGACACACCTTGTGAGCGGCTACGGTAGCTACGCCGCCTGCTCCAATAATCAGTACTCTTCCCATAGTTATGTTATGTATTAGTTTTGCTTGCAAAACTACAAAAAAAAGTCCAAAGCAGCAAGACTTTGGACCTTTTTCTTTATCTTTCGATGAATTTTGCTTGTCTTAGAAGCCGCCACCGAAGCCTCCGCCAGGACCGCCAAAGCCGCCTCCACGAGGACCACCAAAGCCACCTCCGCGGTTTCCACCTTCGAAGTTGCCTCTGCGTTCATCATTACCTTGACGACGCTGCTGGTCGCGATTGCCGCCTTGACCGCGCTGAGGAGTGAGAACCTGCAGTACTTGCTGAGGAGTAAGGGTCTTTGAGAACTCTTCTGCATACTTCTTTTGAACCTCCAGACGCTTCTGCATGGTTGCAATCTGCTGCTCCTGACGCTCGAAGTTCTCTTTGAGCTGAGCCTGAGCTTCTTCCTTGCTCAGTTCCTTCTTCTCTTCGTTACGACCATTTTGCTCAAGGCGCTGACCTTGGTTCGCGTTGGTTGCGAACATTTCCTTCTGGTAGGCTTTGTAGGTTTCCACAAATGACTTCTTTGCGTCATCCTTCAGTTTGAGGTCGCCAGCCACGCGATCTGCTGCTCTCTCGATGCGTTCGGCCATAGCCTTTTCACGTTCTTCCTGACTCATGCGCTCTTGAGCGCTTACGGCTGTACTGCTCAGAAGAGCCAGAACTGCCACGATAATTGTCTTTTTCATTTCTCTAAGTTTAATTATGTTACTTATGTTCTTGTCACACCCTTTTGACCAAAAGACAAGTCGAAAAGTTTAATCATGATTTGTGACGCTAACGTTTTTTAACTATCTGACTGTGATGTGGAAGCACCCTTGCTTGACTTCGTACTTGATGTAACACAGTTCTTTCTCTCGAATATCACGCAATACTTCGCTCAAGACCCACTTGAGTGTGTCGTTTTGCACGGCTCGTCGCTCTGGTTCGCCTGGCGGAGAGACCGTTGAATAACGGTTGTAAGCGATATCGAACGTGGTTCCAAAGCGATGGCAACTCTCTGTGGCGGCGTTTCCATTACGTTGCTGGAGTCGAGCCACATCGTCTTCCGTCCTCAAGACACTCGAGACGATGATCTGATGAAGAGGTATACCTTTTATATATAGGCTGTCGAGATAGCTGCGACCTATCATCGAAAGCAGATGAGAGGCTCGAGGAACGAGGTAAGGAATGCTGTGAGTCATGTTCTTGTCGATGCAGTAGAGCGGGTTTGCGCCTACATAAACGAGTTCCTGCCTACGCCTCTCTGCTTCTTTTCTATTGCAAACAGGACGAACGCCCCACTTCCTGGCAGCCACTATTTGCACGTCTTGAACGTCTGGGAAGCAGGCTGCATAAGAGGGGACACTGCGGACAGGATGCCACTTCACACGGTCTTCAGGCTCACGAGACAGGCTCTTCAGCTCAGGACCACTCGGTATCCCTTCAGTACCTACGTGTGAGGACTGCAGTACCTCCGTGGAGGTACTCGAGTCCTCGCGTGGAAGTACTGGGGATACTACAGCCTTTGTTTCGGCCTTCTTCTCGCCGTCTGCGACCTCAGGAAAGGCGAGCCTTACTCCTCCAAGCAGTACAACTGTGCCTCCAAAAAGGCCTAAAAATATCTTTTTCTTGAGTCTTCTCATTGTCTTTTGCTGTACAAAAGTACAACAAAAAAGTGAAAAGTGAAAAGCGAAAAGTGAAAAATCTGTCCACGAAGCAAAAAATCTCTAATCTCTAATCCCTAATCTCTAATCTTTTTATTACCTTTGCATTAAAATAGCAAAGAATGATAGAAAAGCATATCCTTATCGAGGACATCGATCCCCTGCTGCTTTATGGTGTGAACAACGCTAACATGCAGATGCTGAAGGCACTTTATCCGAAGCTCCGCATCGTGGCTCGAGGCAACGTAATTCATGTGATGGGCGACGAGTTGGAGATGTGTGCGTTCGAAGAAATCGTGCAGAAATTGCAGAAGCACATCCTTAAATATAACAGTTTGACTGAGGAAGAACTCCTCCACATCACTCGAGGCGAACGCTCTGAAAGAGAAGGAGTTGAAGGCGTGATTGTTTATAGCGTGACTGGAAGGCCGATTTGTGCTCGCACAACTAATCAGCAAGCACTCGTCAAAGCCTATCAGGAGAACGATCTCGTCTTTGCTGTCGGCCCTGCAGGCTCAGGCAAAACGTACACAAGTATTGCCCTTGCCGTTCGAGCACTCAAGAATAAAGAGATAAGACGCATCGTTCTGTCGCGTCCCGCAGTAGAGGCTGGCGAGAAACTCGGCTTCCTTCCTGGAGACATGAAGGAGAAGATAGACCCCTATCTTCAGCCGCTTTATGATGCCCTCGAAGACATGATTCCGACCCAGAAGTTGAGGGAAATGATGGAACAGAACATCATACAGATTGCTCCGATTGCCTTTATGCGAGGCCGAACGCTTAGCGACGCCGTCGTCATCCTTGATGAAGCTCAGAACACGACGAGTGCTCAGTTGAAGATGTTCCTTACCAGAATGGGCATGAACACCAAGATGATTGTGACGGGAGACACAACCCAGATCGACCTTCCGCATAGTGTTCGCTCAGGACTTATCGAGGCGCTCGGACTCCTGAAGGACATCAAAGGCATCGGTTTCATTGAACTCACTAAGAAAGATATCGTGCGACACAAACTTGTGACACGAATCGTGGAAGCTTACGAATCACAAAAAAACATACAACAAGAACAAGATGAAAGCCTTAACAAGAACTGACTTCAACCTGCCTGGACAGGTGAGTGTGTATCACGGAAAAGTCCGTGACGTCTATAATATAAATGATGACCTCATGGTTATGGTGGCTACGGACCGCATCTCGGCCTTCGACGTCATCCTGCCCAAAGGCATTCCCTACAAGGGACAGGTGCTCAACCAGATTGCCGCTTCGTTCCTCGACGCAACTGCTGACATCGTTCCCAACTGGAAACTCGCAACTCCTGATCCGATGGTGACTGTAGGTCTGAAGGCAGAAGGCTTCCGTGTGGAGATGATTATTCGTGGCTATTTGACTGGCTCAGCTTGGCGCGAGTACAAAGCAGGCTGCCGTGAGCTCTGCGGAGTAAAGCTTCCAGAAGGCATGAAGGAAAACCAAAAGTTCCCGGAACCCATCATTACGCCGACCACAAAGGCTGAGGAAGGACACGACGAGAACATTTCTGCCGAGGAAATCATCAAGCAGGGATTGGTCAGCAAGGAAGATTGGGAAACGATGGTGAAGTACACGCGTGCCCTCTTCCAGCGTGGAACGGAGATTGCAGCAGCCAAAGGTCTCATCCTTGTTGACACGAAGTATGAGTTCGGCAAGCGTGACGGAAAGGTCATCCTCATTGATGAAATCCATACTCCTGACAGCAGTCGTTACTTCTATGCAGACGGTTACGAGGAGAAGTTCGCGAAGGGCGAGCCTCAGAAGCAGCTTTCGAAGGAGTTCGTAAGGCAGTGGCTTATCGAGCACAACTTCATGAATCAGCCCGGCCAAGTCATGCCTGAGATTACTGATGAATACACTCAAAGCGTGGCCGACCGCTACATCGAACTCTACGAACACATTGTTGGCAAGAAGTTTGTGCCTGCTGATAGTGAAGGCGACCTTGCTGCCCGAATCGAGAGAAACGTAACTGAATGGCTTACCAGCAAGAGATAATAAAGCCCTACAACAAGGAGGAGCGCAAGGGGACACAAGTCGAACGCATGTTCAACAACTTGGCTCCCACCTACGACAAGATGAATCATACGCTGTCGTTGGGTATCGATCGCCTTTGGCGAAACAGAGCCATCGACACGCTGAAGCCGTTCCGACCCCAAACGATACTGGACATCGCAACTGGAACAGGCGACTTCGCCATACTGGCTGCCGAGAGGTTGAAGCCAAAATCGGTAGTCGGGGCAGACATCAGTCGCGAGATGATGGAGGTTGCTGCCCATAAGGTCAACCAACATCGACTGGAAAGAATCGTCAGCTTCAAGCGCGAAGACTGCATGCACCTCTCGTTCGAGGATAATAGTTTCGATGCCGTGACCGTCGCCTACGGAGCCCGTAACTTCGAAAGCCTGCAGAAAGGTCTGGAGGAAATCCTGCGTGTGCTAAAGCCTGGAGGACACCTTCTGATGCTGGAACTCGCGGCTCCCAAGTCCGCGCCTATGAAGCAGTTGTTCTGGATTTACTCCCATCTTGTGATTCCCGTTGTGGGTTGGCTGTTCAGTCGCGACATCAAGGCCTACAAGTACCTAACCGACAGTGTGCATGCCTTCCCGCAAGGAGAAGTGATGGAAAAGGTCATCCGACAGATCGGATTCAGCAGTGTGCAGTGGCGACGCTACACTTTCGGCATCTGCACTATGTATTTGGCTAAAAAGGATTAGTGATTAGGGATTAGAGAACAAAAAGGTGAAAAGTCAATGTTCAATGATTAAGTTTGGCATCATAGGTTTCCCTTTGGGACACAGTTTCAGCAGAGGTTTCTTTACCGAGAAGTTCGCTCGTGAAGGCATTGACGCGCAGTATCTCAATTTCGAGATTCCCGATGTGGCGATGCTGAAGGACATTCTTCGCGAGAATCCCGAACTCAGAGGACTCAATGTGACGCTTCCCCACAAACAGGCCGTCATCCCGCTTCTTGATGAGTTGAGCGATGAGGCTCGAGAAATAGGAGCCGTCAACGTGATTCGTGTTCGCGATGGAAGGCTGAAGGGATTCAATAGCGACATCATCGGATTTACAGAAAGCATTCGCCCTCTTTTGCAACCTCACCACACGAAAGCCCTTATCCTGGGTACTGGAGGAGCAAGCAGAGCCATTCGTGTCGGCCTGAGTCGCTTGGATATTGAGTGGACTTACGTCAGCCGAACACCCCGCGAAGAGATGCTCACCTATTCCGACCTCACGCCTGAAGTGATGAAGGAATACACTGTTATTGTCAATTGCTCTCCCGTTGGAATGTTCCCAAAAGTGGATCAAGCGCCTGCGATTCCTTACGAACTCCTCACCCCGAAGCATCTGCTCTTCGACTGCGTCTATAATCCCGAGGACACGCTCTTCATGAAGAAGGGCCGAGAGCAAGGGGCAATCGTCAAGAACGGCTTGGAGATGCTCCACCTTCAAGCAGTCGCAAGTTGGGAGTTCTGGAACTCCTGAAATCAACTAAGCACGTTATGATTCCAAACTAGGCGTGGCTAGTTTGCCAATTAGGCACGTCTAATTCGCCAACTAGGCACGTCT
>JAFYYO010000376.1 GCA_017557475.1 Bacteroidaceae bacterium | reverse complement strand
TCGAGCGTTTCGCGACCTGAAATGAGGTCGGTCATCATGACATCCTTGACATCGAAGCCTGCCAAGTAGAGCATGTATGCCATTTCCCTCTCGCCATTCGTGCCTTTCTCTCGGATGATGGCGGCTCTGACGCCACTCTTTTTTCTGCGGTCCGGATTGAGACCAAACTGGCTGAGTTTGCCAGTGAAGCTCGGCAGGAACTTCCACTTAAGCGGTTGCTGCTTGTAGTTCTCAAAGCGTTCCTTTGCCTTTCCATTGAAGCTTTGCTTCTGGTCGAGCAGATAAGATGTCTTATACCAAACATCACGAAGCTGGTCAATATCAAACTGATACTGAGCCTCTCCCTTCTTTATGAGGATTTGACGCTCGTTGCAAGGCTTGCCGAGATTCACATAACCGACTCCCGCATCCTCGAGAAGCTTCTTGACTTCAGTTCTATTCTTGTCCGCAACCTGAATCACGATACCCGGGTTCTCTGCAAAGAGGAGCTTCGCAAGGTCGTCGCACTTTATCTTATCGAGGTTTATCTCGAGTCCGCCTTCAGTATTTGCAAAGCACATCTCCAGCAGACAAGTGATAAGACCGCCTGCCGAGATGTCGTGACCTGCGAGGATGAGCCCCTTCTTTATCAAGTCTTGAACGGCATTGAAGGCATCGCGGAAGTACTCCGGATCGCGAACCATAGGCACATCACTCCCGACTTTTCCCAGACTTTGGGCAAAGGCGGAACCGCCCAAACGCAGTTCGTCGAACGAGAAATCTATATGATATAAGGTAGAGGGACACTTCTGAATGACAGGCGAAACGACCTTCTTGATGTCGCTTACCTGGCCGCCACTCGAAACGATGACTGTTCCAGGAGAGATAATCTTTGTTCCATCGGGGTATTTCTGCGTCATTGAGAGGCTGTCCTTGCCTGTCGGAACGTTGATCTGCAAAGCACAACTGAAGTCGCTCAACGCCTCAACTGCCTGATACAGACGTGCATCCTCGCCTTCCTGAGCGCGGCAAGGCCACATCCAGTTCGCGCTAAGGCTGACGCTATCAAGTCCTTCTTCGAGCGGAGCCCAAAGGATATTCGTCAAAGACTCAGCAACTGAGAGGACGCTACCTGCAGCCGGATTGGCCAAAGCGGCTTGTGGAGCGTGACCGAGAGCTGTGGCGATGCCTTTCACGCCACGATAGTCGAGGGCAACCACACCACAGTCCGAGAGCGGCAACTGCAGTTCGCCTTGGCATTGTTGGCGAGCCACTTTGCCCGTTACAGAGCGGTCCACCTTATTGGTCAACCAGTCTTTACAAGCAACTGCCTCAAGCTGAAGAACTCGCTCGAGGTAACTAGAAAGTCCAGAAAAGCCGGACTTTCCGGATATTCCGGCATATTCGACGTCAGCATATTTGCGTTCCACCGTCTTATCTCGCATGATGGTCTTGGGACTATGCCCAAACATCTGAGCCACATCGAGGTCGAACGGACGCTTCCCATCCCCTTGTTGGAAGGCGAAATGGGCATCGCCAGTCGTTTCTCCGACCATATAAAGCGGAGCTCTTTCCCTTTCTGCAATCTTGCGAACATGCTCGATATGCTTCTCGTCGATGAGGAGTCCCATGCGTTCCTGGCTTTCGTTGGCGATGATTTCTTTAGCCGAAAGGGTCGGATCGCCGATAGGAAGCTTCGTCATATCAATAAGTCCGCCACACTCTTCAACAAGCTCGGAGAGGCAGTTCACGTGTCCTGCACTTCCATGATCGTGGATGCTGACGACGGGATTCACTTCCTCTTCGCACAAAGCACGCACCAGATTGTTGGCTCGCTTCTGCATTTCGGGGTTAGCACGCTGAACGGCATTGAGCTCGATGCCACTTGAATAGCGACCTGTCTCCACGCTGGAAACGCTTCCGCCACCAAGTCCGATGCGATAGTTATCACCTCCCACAACAACAATCTTATTGCCCTTCTGAGGCTCTTTCTTCAGGCAATCGCGCTTCGTTCCATAGCCTACGCCGCCAGCCAACATGATGACTTTGTCGTAAGCATATTGCTCTTGGCCTTCCTGATGCTCGAATGTGAGGACAGAACCCGTGATGAGGGGCTGACCGAACTTGTTTCCGAAGTCGGAAGCTCCGTTAGAAGCCTTGATGAGAATCTGCTCAGGAGTTTGGTAGAGCCACTTCCTGACGGGAAGAATCTTCTCCCAATCGCGCTCTTCCTCCGTGCGAGGATAGCTCGTCATATATACCGCAGTACCTGCGATGGGCCACGAACCGACGCCGCCTCCCATTCTGTCGCGAATCTCGCCACCAGTTCCTGTGGAAGCTCCATTGAAGGGCTCGACCGTAGTTGGGAAGTTGTGTGTCTCGGCTTTGAGGCTGATAACGCTCTCTATGTCACGCACTTCGAAGTAATCACTCGTGCTGTGGTCCTTCGGAGCAAACTGCTCAACGACTGGCCCTTCAGCAAACGCCACATTATCTTTATAGGCGGAAATGATATGATGGGGATTCTCTTGAGTCGTTTTCTTAATCATCTGGAAGAGAGACGACTCTTTCTCCTCGCCATCGATGATAAATGTGCCGCCAAAGATCTTGTGCCGGCAATGCTCACTATTGATTTGTGCAAATCCAAAGACCTCACTATCAGTCAGTTTCCTACCGAGTTGACCTTCCACCTGATGCAGGTATTCTATCTCCTCGGGGGACAGAGCGAGGCCTTCCTGCTCGTTGTATTCCTCCAGATTCTCGATGCTGAGGATGGGCTCAGGCTGTTTGTTGACGGTAAAAATCTCCTGGTTCAAACCGTGATACATGCGTTGAAGCATGGGGTCGTAGTCAGCATCCTCGCCACTTACAGCCCAGTATTCCTCGATTCGACTGATGCCTTCGATGGCCATATTCTGCGTGATTTCCACCGCGTTAGTGCTCCAAGGAGAAATCATCTCCCTGCGAGGACCAACGAAATAACCTTGCAGGTTTTCCTCCTTTTCTATATTTGCTTCACCATAAAGCCAGCAGAGTTTCTCAACCTCTGCTTTTGTCAGGGCTTTTTTGCTTTCAGTCGCGATAATACTTTGCTGGGGAGTCTTGAAAAAAGTAATCATTTTAGGGGTCATTTTAATTTGTCTGCAAAGGTACGAAAATTAATTGAAAATTAAAAGTTGACAATTGAAAATTATACACAAAACCTGAAGAAAGACGCGACCTTTGCAATATCAGGATGTCACAAAAGCAGTCGAATCGCTTACATACTGCCATTTCGATTTCGAACACAAAATGGAGTAGTTTTGATCGAAAAACGCCTCGAAAACGGACAAAACAGGGAGCGTTTCCCGACTTAACAGGGAATGTTGGCAAACGTAACAGGGAGCGTTTTCAAACTAAACGTGCTTTGTTTGGCATTTTCACGTGTTCCGTCGGGGGTCAAAACACGCCAAAATCGACCTTTTCGCACTCGAAATCGGGTGTTTTTCCTGCCCTAATCGATAGGCTCAAAATGTATCTATCGAACTATCAACGGGTTACAAAAATCGGTTTTATTCTCGTGAATCCGTACCTAGGTACAGGCCTCGAAATCCGATGGCCTTCTCAGAGCATCGGCGAAAATCAAGATGTAAGCAAACTTGGCATGTTTACTTACATTTTGTCAAATTAGGACTTTGCGCAGACATACTTATCTATCTGCCCTGCAATCTCGCCTGCAAGGCCTCCATCATAGCCCACACGAAGATGGATGGTTGGTCGAGCTGGGTCTTTTGTCGCAAGAATTACGGCATATTCGTCAACTATGTAGGGCGTCGCCATGTTCTTCGACATCACACCTTCCAAGTCGCTCAGCCTCATCTCTTCGCCCACCACAATCATCTTATCCTGAGCCGGATAGAAGAGAATCACGCCTTGGAGCTCGTTAGCTTTCGTCGCATCGAGCACCACAACATCTTCAGGCTCACCATATTTCGCTTCTACTTCCTCCATATTGGCATAATTCACCCTCGGAGGAGCAGCCTTTTCTTGCCGTTTTATAAAGAAATAGCCGATGGGAATCACAACCAAAAGCAATAACAGATAAGGTCCTGCAAAGATAGCCAGCAAGACAATTGCTACGACGGGAATAATGACGGTTCGCTTCATAGCTCGAAAGAGGATTAGAAATTAAGAGTTAAGAATTAAGAATTGAATCGCGACACAAAGGTACGAAATAATTCTTAATTCTTCTTTCTTATTTCTCAATTTTAATCTCAAGGTAGCTCTTCAAGGCCTGAACATACGCCTCGAAGGCCTTTTGCCCCTTTGAAGTGATGCGACAAATCGTGCAAGGACGCTTGCCCTTGAACGTCTTCTTGACCTTGATGTAACCCGCCGTCGATAGTTTGTCTATTTGAACGCTCAAATTGCCCGCAGTCGCTCCCGTCTGTTCCTTGATATAAGGGAACTCGGCCTCCACGTTGCTGATGAGCAAAGACATTACTGCGAGCCGCAGTTCAGCGTGCAATAATGGGTCTAATGGCTGATAACTCATGCTATTTCGACTTTTTAAGCATCCAACCAGGAATCGTCAAACCAATCAGGGCAAAGAGGAAGATGTACTCGCAAGGCGTAATCATAGACAACTTGACATATGTCGGCATTGGGAAGAAACCCCAAATTATCCTTGCTATGAGGCCGGTTTTATAGAGGATAAAGATAAGTAATCCGCCAAGTGTGCCGAACCAAACCAACTTCCGCTTCTTTAAGATGTGGCCGGTTATGCTTACCCCAACGGACAACAACAAGATGAGAAAGGACGTTACATGCATACTGCATTGGCTATAGACTTCAGGGCCGTAGTAACAAGCAATTACTTTATTCCATACGGCAGCAAAGATGGTATAGACGATAGCGAAGGTGAAGATTGTGTACCAAGTCTTTCTAACCAACGTCCCTACCAAGCTTTCAGGCACGTGTGCGCGCCCTCTATTAATAAATTTCATTACCACCCAGATGACGAGAGGCAGGACAAACCACAAAAGATGCCCCCAAAAACCAGGCAAAGCTCCACCCGTATAGACTGTAAAGTAATTGAGAAGTGCCGCAACTACTGCCATTCCCATCGTGATAAGACCTGAGACAAAGAGCCATTGTCCTGTGTCTTTCGATACCGCCTGACGGCTCTTCTCAATCTGTTCGGTAATAATCTCAAGGCTGCGCTCTGCAGTCAAGTTCGTGTTTTCTTCCATAATGTTAGTTCCTTTAACGTTTTTAATGAGTTGTTTCAACAGGTTTCGTCCTCTCTCACCTCCTGCAGAAAGGCTTAACGAGGCGTTTTCCTATCGTTTTCGTCTGCAAAGATAAATTAGTTTATAATATAAACCAAAACTTTTCATAACATTTTTCATTAAACCATTCAATTTAACATTTTGAAGCACAAAAAGCAGTCTTTTTCTTTGGATTTCTCGTCTTTTTTTGTATCTTTGCACAGGTAAAACGCTATAAATATATAAGGTATGGGAAAGTTTAACTTGATGACTCTGCCCTACGAGGCAGACGCTTTGGAACCTGTAATTAGCCGCGAGACAATAGGTTACCATCATGGAAAGCACTTGGCGGCTTATGTGAACAACCTCAACGCACTCCTTCCTGGCAGCGGATTCGAGGAGGCTTCGCTCGAGGAAATCGTCTGCAAAGCAAACGGAGGCATCCTCAACAACGCAGGACAAATACTGAATCACGAACTTTATTTCGCTCAGTTTACTCCTGTAAAGAAAGCCTCCCCTCGGGGAGGTATGGTGGGGGCTGCAATTGAACGCGACTTCAGTTCGTTCGAAGCCTTCAAAGAGGAGTTCCAAAAGAAGGGAGCAACCCTCTTTGGCTCTGGTTGGGTTTGGCTTTCGGCTGATAAAGACGGTAAACTCGTCATTACGCAAGAGCCGAATGCAGCTAATCCGATACAGAAAGGACTGAAGCCTCTTTTGACCTTCGACGTGTGGGAGCACGCCTACTACCTCGATTACCAGAACCGCAGACCTGACCATCTTGCCGCTCTTTGGCAGATTGTCGACTGGGAAGTCATCGAGAAAAGGTATAAGTAGAGCTTCGGAGAAGGCAATATGGAAGAAATAAGAATCTACCAATCGCCTTGGAGGGTGCTTCTCCTTACATTATGTAGCATCCTAATGACTGCGGCATTCGTTTTCATCATTCATGTTCATAGGAATATGTTTGAGTGGGTGATAGGCTGGGTTGGCATCGTTTTCTTTGGTATATGCTGTCTTGCATGGTCGTATTCGATGTTTAAAGAGAGGCTGATGCACAGGCCTTTCCTGACGATTAAAGACGATTGCCTCATCTGCCAAGCACCAAGGAAAATGGTCGTTAACTTTGCAGATGTGGAATCTTTTTCTGTCGGAAAGGTTCGCAACTCATCATTCATCGCCATCCATTACAAGCCAAATGTGGAAAGGCAAAAGATGGAGAATGCCAGCATCTTTGGTTATCTCTTCCGTACCATGAACAAGCAACTCATAAATGCTCAGGACTCAATCACCACCACAGGATTGAGCATGAAGGCCGAAGACTTGTGCGATTTGCTGAACGAACGTTTAAAGAATGCCCAATAATCCAGTTATGGTAAAGGACCTCATTGCTTATATGGAGTCGCTTCGAGATGAGAAGCAGCGGAAGGTACTCATGCAGTTCTTCAAGACGGGCAAGGGCGAGTACGGCGAAGGCGATGAGTTCTTGGGCTTGAAGGTGCCTCAGACGAGAGAAGTGGTGAAGGTCGTCTGGAAAGACTTCCCGTTGGAGGAAGTCCCGGAACTGCTGATGAACCGTTGGCACGAAGTCCGTCTTTGCGGATTTCTCATTCTTGTCGCGAAGTTCGAACAGGTTGCAACAAAGAAGCTCACTAACGACGAAGCCGCCATCAAAAGGCGCGATGAGATTCTGCAGCTCTACCTCCAATATGCCGAGCAAGCAAACAATTGGGATTTAGTCGACCTTTCCGTCCACAAAATACTTGGGGCTTGGCTCCTTTTGCCGAGCTCCTTAGGAGATAGAGACTATAAGATAAAGGTCCTCGATGCGCTTGCGGAGAGTGATAACCTGTGGAAACAACGGATGAGCATGGTTTGTACTTGGAAGACGTCGCAGCAAGGAGACCCTTTCTGGTGCCTTCGTTATGCCGAGAAGCACTTGCATCATCCGCACGACCTCATGCATAAAGCAGTCGGATGGATGCTTCGTGAGATGGGAAAGAGGGTAAGTATGGACCTCCTTCGAGACTTCCTTTCCGCTCATGCAAACGAGATGCCTCGAACCGCTCTCCGTTATGCGATTGAGAAGATGACTGCAGAAGAGCGGCAATATTGGATGAATAAAAAGTGAAGACGATGAAGCAAATTGAACGAATCAAGCAGATGGAGGAACGCTTCGAACGTGCTTCGAAAGCCATAAAGAAACTTTCTTCGACCCTCGACAACTATGCTGAGGTACAGGAAGACCTTGCTGCGCTCAGCAAATACTACGGCAGTAAGGATTGGAAGAAAGATTTCAATGATGACGAAGCAGGTCGTCTTCCGCAAGACTTGAAACGAGGCGTCCTCTCGGAAGACGGCATTTGGAACCTCCTCGAAGCCAATAAAGAACTCAGAGAAGCGCTTCAAAAGATAGTGCAGAACTAACAATCAGACGAATGGCAAGCAGTTCCGATTTCGTGCAATACATTGCAGAGCAATGTTCGGGGGCAGGCGAGATTGTCACCAAGAAGATGTTCGGCGACTACGGCATCTACTGTAATGGAAAGATTTTCGGTCTCATCTGCGACGACAACTTCTACCTGAAGCCGACGAAAAGCGCGCGTCCTTTGCTTCGAACCCTTGATATGCGCCCCCCTTATCCTGGGGCGAAGGATTACTTTTATATTGCAGATGTGGATGATCGGGACTATCTGTCGATGCTCGTCCGCAAAACTTGTGAGGCTTTACCCGAGCCGAAACCGAAAAAGAAGCGTTAGTTTATGAGGGACTACTTTGACAAAATGACGGCAGATGAAGCGCGAAAATTTCGCGAGGATGTGCTCAACATTGTCGCTCAAATACCTTGCGGACGCGTGATGACTTATGGTCTCATCGCAACTTTGGCAGGTTGGCCGAGTCATGCAAGAATGGTCGGAAGGACGCTTCGCTACACGCCTGGAGCAGAGCAGCTTCCTTGTCATCGCGTCGTAAATGTGGTTGGTCGCACAGCTCCCGGCTGGAAAAGGCAACGGACACTTCTTGAGGAAGAAGGCGTTACCTTCAAACCAAACGGTCACGTCGATATGAATCGCCACTTGTGGGAGCCTGACTGAACTGAAGCAAAACGATTACCCTTACAAAATCGCGTCGAACATCTGTCGATAGGCCTCAACTTTCTTGTCGAAGGAAAGAGGATA
>JAFYYO010000375.1 GCA_017557475.1 Bacteroidaceae bacterium | reverse complement strand
CTAGGGGGACTCGAACCCCCGACCCACGCATTACGAATGCGTTGCTCTACCAACTGAGCCATAGTGGCGAAACGCGGGTGCAAAGATACAACAAAATGTGAAAAGAGAAAAGTGAAAAGTGAAAAATTTTGCTTTTCAAGTGTTTTTATGTAATTTTGTCCACGATTAAGCTTAACGGACAATGAGTAAAAAGTTTCTTTGGTTGATTGGTGTGCTGGCCATCATTGTGGCTGGGGCAACTGGTTTCGTGTATTCTCTTATCTCGGCAAAAGCTCCAAGCGGAGACGATGGACAGGGAAGATTGATTTACATAGACAGAGACGACACGATGGATAGCGTGAAGACGAAATCCGAACTGGGTTGGCGATGGGACATATATAATAAGTTATTCAGCATGCATCCCAGGACTGGTCGCTATCATGTTCTGCCCGAAATGTCTTGCCTACAACTATATCGCATGCTCCGAAACGGAACTCAGGAGCCCATGAACCTTGTTGTACCATCTGCCAGAACGATGGACAGACTCGCTTCTGCGCTTTCGCAAAGCCTTATGGTCGATTCTGCAGAGATTGCTCAGGCTCTGACTGATAGCTTATATTGCGAGACTCACGGCTACACAACGGCAACCATTCCTGCCCTCTTCATTCCGAACACCTACGAAGTTTATTGGGACATTCCTGTTGACAGACTCGTAGAGCGAATGGAAAAGGAGAATAATCGCTTCTGGACAGCTGATAGAAAAGCGAAAGCAGAGGCAATCGGATTGACTCACGAACAAGTCTCAACCTTGGCCAGTATCGTGGATGAAGAGACTGCGAATGATGCTGAGAAGCCGATGATTGCAGGCCTTTACCTCAATCGACTTCGCATAGGAATGAAACTTCAGGCAGATCCAACTGTGAAGTTTGCAGTTGGAGACTTCTCGCTTCGTCGCATTTTGGGCAAGCATCTTCTTGTCGAGAGTCCTTACAATACTTATCGTGTGGAAGGACTCCCTCCTGGTCCTATCCGTATTCCGAGTATCGCAGGACTGGATGCAGTACTCAATCATGCTGAACACGACTACCTGTATATGTGTGCGAAGGAGGATTTCTCGGGTACTCACAACTATGCCAAAACCCTTTCAGAGCACTATCAGAACGCCCGTCGATATGTAAGAGCGCTCAACGAACGAGGGATAAGATAAAAACATAACGTGGAATGATGCCAAACATAACACGTTAAGATTGCAAACATCACACGTTATGTTGGGCAACTAAGCACGCTTAATTTGCCCACGACACTAGAGGCGTTTTGTCTCTTATGCTCTTTCCGAACGAGAGATGAGCAATTGCAGACGCTCGTTCAAAGCTTTTGCCTGCTTGAGTTCCGATATGGGAAGATGCATTCTGTAACGCCAATAGTTCTTGGGATTAGCGGGAACATTGATGCGTTCCTCTTCCATATTCGGATTCCTCAAGTCCTCATCTATCGAAAGCCAATCTTGAAGACTGATGAGACAAAGCATCGAGGGAGAGTTCAGATGATGGGCAATTATCTCCTCACAAAGCCAGCCAGAAGGTTCTTCGGGAGCCTTTCCGTCGTGCTCCAACACATTATTATAATATAATTGCGTGCGTTCAGGATTCTCCTTCCACCAAAGACGAAGCGTCGGCATATCGTGTGTGAAGATGGTATCCACGCTTCGATAAGGGTTCTCATGTAGTTGAGCAAACGGAACACCATAAGTCTTCGGCATAGCTTGTATTTCGAGACTAAGGATGCCAAGTTGCTTCATGACTGGCCCAACACATTCAGGCACCATTCCAAGGTCTTCGCCACAGACCAGCATATTGCTTGCACTTAGGAGCGCAGGCAGTTTCTTCATGGCCTGAGCTGCCCAGAAATTGTTATTACGACGGAAGAAGAAATCCTCGTAAAGACGGATGAAAGCATCTTGCTCGTACTTAACCAGCGAACGCCAGGCTTCCTCACCAATCACTCCGATACGGGGATGATAAAGCTTTGGCTCTTTTGCATCAGGCACGAAAAGCTCCTTATGGAACGCCATTCCGTAAGATTCTATCTCTTCTATGCTTAAAGGTAAGGCTGGGGAGAACTGTCCGAGCAGAGCATTGGGACTGCCTTTGGGTATAGACCAAATGCGGAAGAAGCCAAGAATATGGTCTATACGATATGCGCTAAAGTATTGCGCCATTCCGCCCAACCTTTGTCGCCACCAAAGATAACCATCTTGGGCCATCCGTTCCCAATCATAAGTCGGGAAACCCCAGTTTTGTCCCGTCCTCGAGAAGTCATCTGGAGGAGCCCCCGCAACCATATTCATATTGAAGAGATGCGGCTCTTGCCAAGCCTCCACACTCTTTGGACTGATGCCTATCGGCAAATCTCCCTTCAGGAAGACCTGGCGATGATGAGCATATTCTGCAGCTTCGGAAAGTTGTTTGTGCAGGAGATATTGCACAAAGGAATAGAAGCCAACCTCCTCAGAATGAGCGTCGATATACTTCGTAACTGCACTCCTGTTGTATGAAGACAGCCTCTTCCACTTCAAGAAGTCAGGCGTTCCATAAGTGTCTCGCAGATGACAGAAGGCCTGGTACGGCTGCAACCACTCAGCATTATCTTTGATGAAGGACTGATAGTCAGCCTTCTGAGAGACACTCTCCCTTTGCTCCTCATAAAGAAGATGCAGATACTCGACCTTCAACTTGATG
>JAFYYO010000045.1 GCA_017557475.1 Bacteroidaceae bacterium | reverse complement strand
TTTGAGTTGGTCGAGAGTAATCATAAATTGAAGACCCCCCTAACCCCCTTTAGGGGGAGTTTGGGGTTTTTGAATTTTGAATTAATTAATTTTGAATTGAGGAACTATTCCTCATACATTTTATCTATCTGTTCTTTATATCGTTCGTTGAGGACTGGGCGTTTGACTTTGAGGGTATTGGTGAGTTCGCCCTTTTCCATGCTGAATGGTTCTGGCAGGAGGGTGATGCGCTTCACTTGCTCGTAGGAGGCGAGGTCTTGCTGGATGGTCTCGATGCGGTCCATGATGAACTGCACTATCTGTTCGTTCTTGCAAAGCTCTTCTCTGCTGCTGAACTCGATGCGCCGCTTCTTGGCGATGTCTTCGAGGAGCTTGTACTCGGGAATGACGAGGGCAGAGACATACTTGTGCTGGTCGGCTATGATGACGATTTGGTCGATGTAGCGGTCCACACAGAACTTCGACTCGAGCATCTGCGGAGCAATATATTTGCCGTTGCTGGTCTTGAAGAGGTCTTTTATGCGCTCAGTCATGAAGAGTTCGCCATCCTTCATGTAGCCGGCATCGCCAGTATGGAACCAGCCTTCGTCGTCGATAGCCATTGCCGTAATCTCGGCTTTGCGGTAGTAACCCTTAGTGATGGTCTCGCCTTTGAGGAGAATCTCGTTGTTCTCGCCGAACTTGACCTGAACTCCATCCAAAGGACGACCGATAGAGCCGAGAGTGATGGGCTGATTCCAGCGGTCGCAAGAGACGGTGGCTGTGCTTTCGGTGAGTCCGTAGCCAGTAATCATGAGGATGCCAGCAGAGCGGACAAACTCCTCGATGACTGGTGGAATGGCTGCTCCTGCAGTTGGGAAGAAGTTGCCTCGCTCCAAGCCTATGGTCTTGAGCAAGAGGGCGATGACTGTCTTCTCGTAGAAGAGGTAGCGCATCTTCAAGGCAAGAGGCGGCACAAGGCCTCGCATCTTATACTTGACATTGTACTCTTTCCCGACTCTCAGCGCATCTTCGAGCATGCGTCGCTGTATGGGACTGGAGGTGTTCATCTTCTCCTGAACTCCGCTATAGACCTTCTCCCAGAACCGAGGAACAGCACACATACAAGTTGGGTGCACTTCCTGAAGGCTCTGAAGGATGTCTTGAGGTCGGCGGTTGACAGCCAGAGTGCAACCAGTCTTGATGCAGAGATACGACCAGCCTCGCTCGAAGACATGGGTGAAGGGCAGGAAGTTCATGATGAGGTCTTTGTCGGAAAGCGGCAAGGCTCCAACATGACCTCTGAAAGCTGCATTATACATTCTGTGAGTCAGCATCACACCCTTGCTGATGCCGGTAGTTCCGCTGGTATAGAGGATGTTGGCAAGGTCGTCTTCGTTGGCTTCGGAAGTGAGCTTTTGAATCTCTTCACTGTGGTCTTTGCCCTCGGAAAGAGCCAGGAACTCGTCGAAATAGAGGCTCACATTGTCTTGCGGGTCTTTCTGGACAGAGGGGTCGAAGATGATGAGCTTCCGCATAGACTGCTCGATCTTGAGGATGCGATAGGCTGTATCATACTGGTACTGCTCGCCGACGAAGATGTAGCGAATCTTGGCATCGCTGACCATGTACTTGACCTGAGTCTCAGAAGCTGTGGCATAGAAAGGGATAGTGACGGCTCTGATGCCATAAGCACCGAAGTCCACATACATGCACTCAGGCATATTCTGCGAGAAAGTGGCGATGTTCTCCTGCACCTTGACTCCCAATTCGAGCAAGGAAGCGGAGACTCGAGAGACAGTCTGAGCATATTTTTCCCACGAAATCTCCTTCCACTTCTGCAGTTCATCATCGCGATAAAGCATAGCGGCTCTGTTGCCGTACTTTTCAGCTTGGCTCTGGATGAGCGAGGGAAGTGGGCTAGGGTTTTGCATGCTTCGGATTAGAGATTAGGGATTAGAGATTAGGGTTTGTTAGCACAAAGATACGACTTTTTAATTCATAATTCATAATTCAGAGTTCATAATTTTATTATTTTGTGTATCTTTGCACTCGAAACCAGATAAACTATGAAGATAAAGGATATTACATGCAGCAGTCCTATTGAGGCTGAAGGGCTTCGTGCAGCTCTGTTGGAGATGGGAATAGAGAGCGACATCTATTACGAAGAGAACAGCAAGGTGGCTCGCGGTATCCTTGACCAAAGGACTTATGTTCTCGTGAAAGAGGAAAACTATGAGCAGGCCATGAAAGTCTATCAGTCATATCTGGCCGAGCAAAAGTCTGTCTTGCCTTGGTGTCCGAAGTGTGGAAGCGAGAATGTGGCAGTTGTTCCCACCGATTGTTGCCTTACCAAGAAGTTCGTCTGCAACGATTGCGGACACAAGTGGACGCGCTGAAAAACATTCAATGTTCAATGGTCAATGAAAAGATAGCAGAAAGGGCAGTAGAGCTGCTTTGTCGGCTCATAGAAGTGCCTCGTGTCAGCAGAGAAGAGACTGCAGCGGCCGATTTGCTTCAGGACTATATGAAGAGCGAACTCGGGCTCGAAGTGAAGCGAATGGGCAACAATCTCTGGTCTCAGCAGCCGAACTTCAGTGCAGAGAAGCAGACTTTGCTACTGAATGCCCATATCGATACTGTCAAGCCTGTGGCTGGTTGGCAGCGAGACCCTTTCAAGGCAACCAGAGAGGGCAGCCGCATCTATGGACTTGGCTCGAACGATGACGGAGCCAGTCTGGTCAGTCTGCTTCATGTTTTCGCCGCTCTCAAAGACCAGGACACAAAATACAATCTCGTTTTCTTGGCGAGTGCAGAAGAGGAAGTGAGCGGAAAAGGCGGCATAGAAAGTGTCCTGCCTCTGCTTCCGAAGATTGATGTCGCCCTTGTTGGAGAGCCTACAGGCATGCAGCCAGCCATTGCCGAGAAAGGCTTGATGGTGCTCGATGTCACAGCCAAAGGCAAGAGTGGTCATGCAGCCAGAGACGAAGGCGAGAATGCCATCTACAAGGCTCTCGAGGACATTGAATGGTTCCGCAATTATAAGTGGGAAAAGGTCTCTCCCTTGCTCGGTCCAGTCAAAATGACTGTGACGATGATAAACGCAGGAACTCAGCATAATGTCATTCCCGATACCTGCACTTTTACCGTAGATGTGAGGTCGAATGAGTGCTATACAAACCGCGAAATTCTCGATGAAATCGGCAAAAATGTCAAGTCGGAGGTGAAGGCTCGCAGTACTCGACTCGGTTCTTCAAGCATCGACGAGAACCATCCTCTTGTTCAGCACATCATAGAACTGGGAGGCAAGCCTTTCGGCTCACCTACTTTAAGCGACCAAGCCCTCATGCCTTTCCCGAGTTTGAAGATGGGTCCAGGCGAGAGCAGTCGCAGCCATTCTGCCGATGAATTCGTGGATTTTTGCGAAATTGAGCAGGCTATCTCCGTTCTTGAAAGAATCTTTGCATAAGCTCAGTGCACTCCTCAGCCATGATGCCTGAAACGACTTCAGTTCGAGGATGAAGAGCTTTTGGAGCAAAACGACTATAGCCTCTCTTTTCATCGGAAGCCCCATAGACAATTCGGCTGATTTGTGACCAGCCAAGGGCTCCAGCGCACATTATACAAGGCTCTACAGTCACATAAAGAGTGCAATCATTCAGGTATTTGCCACCAAGATGCTCAGCCGCTGAGGTGATTGCCTGCATTTCAGCATGAGCAGTTACATCATGGAGAAGCTCAGTCAGGTTGTGGCTTTTGGCGATAATCTTGTCCCTGCAAACCACGACTGCTCCAATAGGAATCTCGCCTTGTTTGTAGGCTTCGTTTGCCTCCGCAAGCGCCTGTTTCATGTAGAAATTGTCGTCTGCCATCTTCTTTTTCCGTTCTTTTGTGTGCAAAGTTAAGGTTTTTTCGTAAATTTGCGAAGAAATTAGACACTAAAAACGCTATGAACAACAAGGAATACCTCGTTATCAGTCGCAGTAATGGTACTACGAAGACTGGTTCGCCTTATGCTTCACTCAAGGTGGCGAACCTCATCGAAACCATCAATGTGGCAGTTTGGGATATGCCTCCGATGGCTGAGCCGCAAGTTGGCCAACTCGTTGTCTTCTATAATCTTAAGGACAACGATGGCAAGAAGTCTTGCGACTTCCGAGACCTTAAATGTTGCGGAGAACCGCTCCTCGACCATCCACTCTACAATCTCTTGCCTCGGCCAATTCGTCGAGATGTTTGGGATGCCACGATTCAGCATCTTCTCAGCTATTGTTCGGACAAGGATTTGATGGCTGTCATTGAGGAGTTTGCAGGGAGATTCTATGAGCCTTTCAGTCAGTATCCAGCTGCTACAGGCAATCATCATGCTTTCCCTGGAGGCCTCTTGAACCATACTCACCAAATGCTGAAAATGCTCGACGGACTCTATCCTTGCCTGCCTTATCCGGTGAAGGTGGAACATTGCATCCTTGCGATTCTTTTCCACGACTGTGGCAAGCTCTATGAATACAGCAAACAAGGTGAGGCTCAGCCGGATATGTATCTGCTCGGACACATTTACATTGGTGCTCATTGGCTGCAAAACATCCTCGAAAGCAAGGGTTTCGACAAGGAAGAGACGAAGCGAATCGTGCATTGTGTCTTGGCTCATCATGGAGTTAGAGAGTTCGGAAGTCCCGTCGTGCCTTGTACTCAAGAGGCTATCATCGTGAGTCACATCGACAACCTTAGTGCCAAGACTGATACTTGGGAAGGGGCTGGCGATATGGAATACATGAATTCTTTGGGAACGAAGAAAGTGAAATGAACTATCAGGAGCAGGAACTTCAAAAGCTTCAGGAAGCGCTTTATGCGACTTTAAGTGAGGTGGACCGCATTTGCAAGAAGCATGGAATCCGTTACTTTGTGACTGGTGGAACGGCTGTTGGCGCATACTTCTGGCAAAAGATCCTGCCTTGGGACGATGATGTGGATGTGGGTATGATGCGACCTGACTATGAGCGTTTTGCTGCGATTGCGCAAGAGGAATTGGGCGAACGCTTCTTCCTACAAACTCCTGACACAGAGCCGCATACACCTTTCTACTTCATGAAGGTCAGGATGAATGGTTCACGCTTCTCGGAATCCACTTTCAAGCATATCAAGATGCACCAAGGCATCTATGTCGACATCTTTCCCTTCGACAAAATACCCAAGCAAAAGTGGCTCGAAAAGCTGCAGCACAAAGTCCTCTTCTTCTTTAACGGCCTCTTCATTGCCACAGAGATTTGGCAATGGAAACATTGCGGCAAATGCGATATTCCTGAGCCAAGAAAGAGAGGCTGGCTGCCTTGCTTCTTCACAAGACTGCTCATCACAATCCTCAGCAAACGTTCCATATATAATATAATGTATAGGACTCAGACGATGTTCAACGGCAAGAAACTTGACGAAGTGAAGAACATCATCACCAAGAGCGAGCATCTGCCTATCGAAGACATCAAGGAAGCGCAAACCGTTACACTTGGTCCGCTTCAAGTCAGCGCTCCAAGAGACCTCTTGCTCTACCTGAACAACCATTATGGACAAGTTCGAAAGGACGTTCCTGATGAGATGAAAGTCAGCCATCGACCAGCAGAACTTGTCTTCCCGGAAGCCTTATGAAACAGAGAAATCACGCCTTCGACATCCTTTGTGGCATTTGCATCATCCGAATGGTAACGCTGCATATCATGGCTTTCTGCGGAGAGGACAAGCAGGAATGGTGGCTCGAAGTGATGCGTTGGAGTTTCTTCTTCATGAGTTTCTTTTTCTTCAAGGCTGGTTACTTCAATAAAGGGACTTCGAAAGGCTCAGACCTCGACTATCTGAAGGACAGGAGCAAGCGACTCCTAGTGCCTTATCTGATGAGTGGAATCATTGGAGCCATCGTCTATTTCAGTTTCTACTTCCCTCTTGTTGACCGTTACAAGAAGTTTGTCGAGCCGTTGGAATGGAGCCATATCTGGATGAAGAGCGGCTTCTACGGCAACTCGCCCATCTGGTTTCTCTTTTCG
>JAFYYO010000374.1 GCA_017557475.1 Bacteroidaceae bacterium | reverse complement strand
TCGCCTTCGGTGTAGTTCTCTAAGTAGAGTTGTTCGCCATCATACACGACATAGGAGAACTGTTTTATCCAGTCGCCAAGAATGATGACGCGAGTCTGGTGGCTGAGAGCAAGGTCGAGTTCGATGTGGCGATGCCCGAAAATGAAGTAATCGACCTCTGGATGCTCCTGCAGATACTGCTTTGCGAAGATAACGAGCGGTTCTTTGTCCTCTCCTTGATAAGGTTCTTCCTCACTATGCTCTATGCGGCTATGCTTTGCCCAATTGAGGCCGAAACGCACTCCCCAATCAGGATGAAGCCAACGAAACGCCCATTGACAGAACTTATTATGAAAGAGACCTCGCAGGAATTGGAACTTCTTGTCGTTGTCTCCAAGCCCGTCTCCATGAGCAAGATAGAACGTTTGGTCGCCTATCTCGAGTGTAAGCGGATTGCGATGAACAATCACTCCGCACTCTCTTTCAAGATAGTTGAGACACCAAATATCGTGATTGCCCGTGAAATAGTGCACTTCTATGCGCATGTCTGTCAGTTCGCTTAGCTTTCCAAGGAAGCGTGTAAAGCCTTTAGGCACGACAGTCTTGTACTCGAACCAGAAGTCGAACATATCTCCAAGCAGATAAATCGCCCCAGCCTTGTCTTTTATCTCATCGAGGAAGCGAACCAAGCGGCGCTCTTGTTGACGTCGATGCTTGATTGCAAGGCTGCCCAGATGGGCATCACTTATAAAGTAAACGTTCTTCATCTCTCATTTACCATTTATCCAATTACCTTTTACTATTTAAGAGCACTACAAGAATCCGAGTTCCATTTTTGCTTCTTCGCTCATCATGTCCTTGTCCCATTCTGGCTCGAAGACAAGGTTGACCTCGACTTTCTCTATGCCTGTGATGGTTTCCAGCTTTTGCCGAACATCCTCGACTATGAAGTCGGCTGCAGGACAGTTAGGGGCCGTTAGCGTCATATCAACGCTCAGTTCGGTGTTATCTTTGTTGAACTCAACACGATAGATGAGCCCGAGGTCGTAGATGTTAACGGGTATTTCGGGGTCGAAGACGGTCTTGAGTACCTCTATCACCCGCTCTTGCATCTCCAGTTCTGAGTTGACTTTCTTCGATTTGCGCTTCATATCTTTCCGTTTTCCTTATAGCTGTAATAGTCGTTTCCTGCAAAGATGATGTGGTCAACGAAGCGAATGCCAACTGCTTGGCAAGCTTCTGCGGCCTTCTTGGTAAGGTTGTCGTCTTCGCGACTTGGGTTCGTTCTTCCACTTGGATGGTTGTGGCAAAGCACGACGGCAACTGCTTGACCGAGAAGAGCTTCCCTTAACAGGCAACGAACATCGACTGAGGCTCCGGCAATCCCTCCTCTACTCAGCAGAACAGAACCCTTCACGCCCATTCCTTGGTCGAGAAGAAGCAGATGACACTCTTCGATAGTGAGGTCTTGCATACGAGGTCGGAAGTACTCGAACGTGTCTGTCGAACTCTTGATTTTCATTCGGTTGGGCAGGTTCTCTTTAAGTCTTTGATTAGCAAGCTGGCAGGCTGCCACAATCGTCACAGCCTTTGCTTCACCAATTCCGTCGTAACGCATCAAGTCTTGAACGGAAGCTTTGCCGAGAGACATCAGACTGTCGCCATAATCAGCCAGAATTGTTCGCATGATATCCACAGCCGACTTGCCCGGAACACCGCTTCCAATGAGGATTGCAAGCAGTTCTGCTTTGCTCAGAGTGCTTGCTCCATTGGCAAGCAAACGTTCGCGAGGTCGGTCTTCAGGAGCCCAATTCTTAATGCCTTTCATCATGCGTAGAAGTTTTCTTTGAATGCTTGCAGTTCTTCATTCCTGCCACAGATGAACCTCAGCCACCAAGCTCGAAGGAAACCTGTACCGTAACCGATGAGCTGAATGAAGCTTGCCCAAATGGAAAGGAAGCCTATCTTTATGCTTTTGTTTCGTATCGAGCTGTCGATGAAGACAATAAGCGAGAAGAGGAGCAAAGGAAGGAGGAATAGAAGCATTCCCGCAAAGCCGAGAATAATGCAAATCATCGGTCCGTTAACGCAGCCAGGCTTTGGCATCCTCCATAAATCAATAAGTCCAAACAGAGCTAGGATTAGGAACAGGAATGCAAGCAAAAGGCAAGCAAAGGCTCCGATTGTAAAGATTGCAGGGAGCAAGTGAACGAGCTTCAGACTGCCTGGATGCCGCTTCATCAGGTTGATGCGGGCAATTCCTGAGTTGTGAACTTGCTTGAAGAACTTCTTGAAGTCGGTTCTGCGCTTGTGCCAAACCCAAGCCTCAGGGAAGAGTCGGCAACTTGCTCCGCTCTCGTAAATGCGAAGGCTCAAGTCGATATCTTCGCCAAAACGCATGGATGAGAAGCCTCCCAACTGCCTGTAAAGACTGCGACGAATGCCCAAGTTGAAGGAACGCGGATAGAACTTCTTGTCCATCTGCTTCTTTCCTCCACGAATGCCTCCAGTTGTGATGAACGAAGTCATGCTGTAGTTGATGGCTTTCTGAACAGGCGTGAAGCTTTCATGAGCACGATCCGGTCCGCCCCAAGCATCGCATTCCTTCCGATTTAGCTCTTCTTCAACGGCTTGAAGAAAGTTTGACGGAAGCACGCAATCGCTATCGAGGAAGATGAGGAACTCGCCTTGACTATGCTCTGCTGCAAAGTTTCGCGTCGGTCCAGGCCCGCTATTTTCCTTCGTATAATAGCGAAGTTGAAGCTTGCCAGCATACTTGTGCACGACACTTTCGCAAGGCTGAGTCGAACCGTCCTCAACAATCACGACCTCCATATCACGGAAAGTCTGCTTAGTAAGGCTTTCGAGCAACTCATCGACCTCATCCGGACGATTATAGACGGGAACTATGATGGAATATTTCATTGTTTAATGGGGAGTTAAACGGGGAGTTATATAGGAAGTTAACTTGCTGCGCTCGTGGAAGTTAATTCGCAATGCTCATGGATAAAAACTTGGAGTTTATGTTGTATTGACCAGCACAAAGTGCTTTACTTCCAGCCAGTTCGCTGGCTTTACTTCTTTTTATTACTTCCATTTTTACTTCCAAATTTATTTGTTTATAAGGAAGATTGCGGGCACTTTGCTGAGGTCGGGCAGTTTAGCGTTCTTCCATTCCGAGATATGAAGGGTGCGAATGTATTCGTCTTCGGTCGTGATGCCTGCTGCGATACAGAGTCGCGTTTGCGGACGAAGCGTGCTGAGAAGCGATTGGAACATCTTCTGATTGCGGTAAGGCGTCTCGATGAAGAGTTGCGTCTGACCTTCCGTCCAAGCTCTTGACTCGAGAGCCTTCAGTCTTTTTGCTCTATCTGCAGGTTCAACAGGCAGATAACCATTGAAGGCAAAGCTTTGCCCATTCAGTCCGCTCCCCATCACGGCCATAATCATACTGCTTGGTCCGACCAGAGGAACCACTCGAAGCCCTTCTCTTTGAGCAATCTTGACGATATCCGCTCCTGGATCTGCAACTGCAGGACAGCCGGCTTCGCTGATGACGCCTACAGATTTCCCTTCCCGAAGAGGCTGCAGATACTGGCTGAACTGCCTTTCGTCTGAGTGCTTTCCCATCTCGAAGAAAGTGCTTTCATCGATAGGAAAGGCCTTGTCTGTTTGGCGAAGGAAGCGTCTTGCAGAGCGAATGTTCTCGACGATGAAGTGCCGAATGCCCATGATGACCTCATGATTATACGAAGGCAAGACTTGTTAAATCGGCGTCTCGCCAAGCGTTACAGGAATGAGATACAAGGCTGGAAGCATTCGGATTAGAGATTAGGGATTTATTGAGTTCTTCAGGCGAGAGAAGTTGTTGCTCGCCTGTTGTCATATTCTTGAGCATCACCTTTCCTTCGGCCATTTCTGTCTCGCCAGTCATGATAACGAAGGGAATGCCTTTCTGGTTGGAATATTGCATCTGCTTCTTCATCTTGCTGGCTTCGGGGTAGATTTCGCAGCGAATGCCCTGCTGACGAAGGTTTGCGAGGATGGGCAGAGAGTAGTCTGTCTCCTTCTCGCCAAAGTTGATGAAGAGCACTTGTGTTGCCGTCGTCACCTCTTCTGGATAGAGGTTCAGCTGATTGAGGACATCGTAGATGCGGTCCGCACCAAAGCTAATCCCCACTCCACTCAAGCCAGGCATACCGAAGATGCCAGTCAAGTTGTCGTAACGACCGCCTCCTGTTATCGAACCAATCTCGACATCAAGGGCTTTGACCTCAAATATGCAACCAGTATAATAGTTGAGTCCGCGAGCAAGCGTCAAGTCTAATTCGAGTTTAGAGTTGAGAGTTGAGAGTTTAGAGAGCACGTATTCGACCTCATCTATGCCTTTCTGTCCTATTTCGCTGCCAGCCAAGACTTTACGCATCGTAGCAATCTTCTCCTCATTCGAGCCGCTGAGGTTGATGATGGGCTGCAGTTTCTGGATGGCTTCCTCGCTGATGCCGTCCTCGTGAAGCTCTTCGTTCACGGCGTCGAGACCAATCTTGTCGAGCTTGTCGATAGCAACCGTAATGTCTACAATCTTGTCAGCCTCGCCAATCATCTCAGCGATTCCGGACAGGATTTTGCGGTTGTTTATCTTGATGCAAACGCGAATACCGAAGCGTTGGAACACCTTATCGATAATCTGCATCAGTTCTACTTCGCAGAGCAACGAGTCGCTTCCCACCACATCGGCATCACATTGATAGAACTCGCGATAGCGGCCTTTCTGTGGACGGTCAGCACGCCAAACGGGTTGAATCTGATAGCGCGTGAAGGG
>JAFYYO010000373.1 GCA_017557475.1 Bacteroidaceae bacterium | reverse complement strand
AATGCCCGTTCGATAAACCAGAGATTGGAGTAATTGGCGATAACCTCATCCTTTGCCAGCGACGTGTTGGTGACATATCCCTTTATCCCATCCCATGCCGCATCCGCCTCGTACTTCTCCATGTTGATGCTGATGGTCACCTCGCCCTCCATCTTGAGGTATTTGTTGTAGCCACGGTTGTTGATGTTCTGCTTTGTCAGCCTTCCACTGGCCATTCTCTTCTGTAGCCTTGTCAGTCCCCGATGCCGGTTGTGGGCATCCTTCTTGGCACGCTTCTCAGTACATGACAGAACAAGTCGCACATCACCATCCTTCTTTATCTCCACGACATCTCCATACTTCATGCCCAGGGAAAGAATCTGTTCCTTGACCTTGTCACTCTCCGATTTTGGCCTTGCACCGATAATATACTGGTAGCCGTCCTTTGTGAGTTCTTCTATGTTTGTCTTGCTCAATAGCCCGGCATCAGCCACCACTATGGGCTTGTCAAAGCCAAAGCGTGAGGCGAGCTTCCTGATCAGCGGAATCATGGTATGACCTTCGGAGATGTTCCCCTCGTAGATCTCATAACCGATGGGATTGCCTCCGCTGGCAACCAACAGACCGAGGAATATCTGCGGGCAGGAGTGCTTGCCGTCCTTCGAGAAGCCGCACTTGCGGAGGTCGTCCTCCTCTGCGGCTTCAAAGTACAATGTGGTCATGTCATAGAAGCACACGGATATGTTATCACCTACCATCTTCTTGGTGTACGAGTATGCGATGTTCTCTATGCGGGTCTTGAAGTCGTCGGGCTTGGGCGTGGCCGGTGCTGTGGACTCTGGCTGTTCGCCATCTTTGCCGACGCCGGCCTTGCTACCTCTGTTGCGGTTTTCCTCTT
This sequence comes from Bacteroidaceae bacterium, assembly GCA_017557475.1. Next base: position 928 of record JAFYYO010000373.1, on the reverse strand, counting down.
CCTCCTTGCGATAGCACAGGTTGTCGAGGAAACGGTATATCCGGTCAACGCTGTACGTCACATGCAGGTAACGCTCCATATAGTCCGCAGTCTTCAGCTTACTGCCGGGGTTGAACAGACGGCAGATGACAATGTTGCGGAACATACTGTTTCGAATGGCTCCATATCCGATACGGTCGTATAGCGTACCAAACACCAGCTCGGGTCCTGCCACTTGAACCTGGGCATTGTTCAGACCGCTGACGAAGCCGTCTATCACGTCCTCCTCTTCATATATATGCGGCAGGGATGGCCCCTCCATCTCCTGAATAAAAGATGTGGCCTGCTGCATCAGCTTCTCCATTGCCGCCGTATCGTTTGGATAGGCAGAACCAAAGGATTTCACAAGTCGCTGCTTACGGGACTTGGTCGTGCTAAGGACAAACACGCTGACTGTTCCTGATTTGTTGCGTTTCTTGCGGACAAACATGGTGCAAAATTAGCACGGGTCACTCATATTTGCAACTTTTCCAACTCCAACTTCCTGATTTTTAGGATAGTTTAATTCTTAGGCCAGAGAAGCGCGGAAAACAGGAAGAAGGGACTTGTTTATGATATTGTGCCACCAAACAAAGGCCGTTTAAACACTCCAGAAGTCAATGAGGCAAACAAAGCAAAAGCCAGCCTCGATTTGTTTGTTAGCCGTCTTACAACTATTTGCAACCAATATACAGAGGTGAAGGTCATTCCACCTGTTTTCCGCGTTGGGTCACTCAAGTGCCCTGTCGCCAGCCGGGCACCACCAGTCTGCATAGCTCGGACTGCTCCTCATTCATGCCAAGGTGTACCCGCTTGGTCTGCTTAGATCTGGGGAGAGTATAAGTGATGGCGTACATGTTCTTGACGATTTCCTGCGCCCGATAAACAGTTATCTCTGATTTCGCGGCTT
>JAFYYO010000372.1 GCA_017557475.1 Bacteroidaceae bacterium | reverse complement strand
CACATTGCTCAGCAGCTGACTCTGGTAGCGCGTGGCGACGGGGATGATGTGGTTCATGGAGAGGTCGCCCAGCACGCGGGCCTCAATCTGAATCTTCTTGGTGTAGGTATCCCACTTCACCTCGTTACGAGCCTCCAGCTCCTTCTTGGTCATCACGCCCATGCTCTCGAACATTGCGATGCTCTCGGGGTCAAGGTAGCGCTCGAAGATGACGGGGCAGCTGGTCTCCACATCCAGACCGCGCTTGGCAGCTTCTGCCTTCCATTCATCGCTGTAGCCGTTGCCGTCGAAACGGATGGGCTTGCAGGTCTTGATGTCCTCGCGAACGATGCGAAGGATGGCTTTCATGGGCTCGATTCCTTCTGCAATCAGGGCATCCACACGAACCTTGAAGTCCGTCAAAGCCTCTGCCATAGCGGTATTCAGGACAATCATCGCTGAGGCACAGTTCTGCTGACTTCCGACAGCTCGGAACTCGAATCTGTTGCCTGTGAAAGCGAATGGCGAAGTGCGATTGCGGTCAGTATTGTCCTGCGTCAACTCCGGAATCTGCGGAATATCGAGGCTCAGCGTTTGTTTGCCCGAGAGATGAATAAGCTCGTCGTCAGTACTTGTTTCGAGGTGCTCGAGCAGGTCACTCAATTGCTTGCCGAGAAAGCTCGACACGATGGCTGGTGGAGCTTCCGATGCTCCAAGTCGATGCACATTGGTTGCGCTGATGATAGAGGCCTTGAGCAAGCCATTATGGCGATAGACTGCCATCAAAGACTCGACGATGAACGTGACGAATCTTAGGTTATCGAGTGGCGTTTTGCCTGGTCCGTGCAATAGGATGCCATTGTCGGTCGAGAGGCTCCAATTGCAATGCTTGCCGCTTCCGTTGATGCCTGCAAAGGGTTTCTCGTGCAAGAGGCAACGGAATCCGTGCTTGCGAGCAACCTTCTTCATCAGACTCATGATGAGCATGTTGTGGTCAACTGCAAGGTTCGTCTCCTCGAAGATGGGAGCAAGCTCGAACTGATTGGGTGCCACCTCATTATGTCGCGTTTTGCAAGGGATGCCCAGCTCCAGTGCCTTTATCTCCAAGTCCTTCATGAAAGCGGCAACTCGCATAGGAATGGAGCCGAAGTAGTGGTCGTCCATCTGCTGATTCTTTGCGCTGTCGTGACCAAGAAGGGTGCGACCCGTCATCAACAAATCAGGTCGAGCTGCATAAAGACCTTCGTCGACGAGGAAGTATTCCTGTTCCCAGCCAAGGTTGCTGACGACGCGATTGACATCGGGATAGAAGTAACGGGCAACGGCTGTGGCTGCTTCGTCGACGGCCTTGAGCGACTTCTTGAGCGGAGCCTTGTAGTCGAGAGCCTCGCCTGTATAGGAGATGAAGATGGTGGGAATCATCAGGGTGTCGCCAAAGACGAAGACAGGACTCGTTGGGTCCCAAGCCGAGTAGCCTCGAGCCTCGAAGGTGGAGCGGATTCCACCACTTGGGAACGAGCTTGCATCGGGCTCTTGCTGAACCAATTGCTTGCCCGTGAACTCCTCGATCATGCCGCCTTTGCCATCGTGCTCAACAAAGCCATCGTGCTTCTCGGCTGTGCCTTCAGTCAAGGGTTGGAACCAATGTGTGCAATGCGTTGCACCCAGCTCCATCGCCCATTTCTTCATACCTGCAGCCACAGCATCGGCTGTTGCCATATCGAGGGCAGCGCCACCATCGATGACGTCACACATCTTCTTATAAACATTCGAGGGCAGATAGTGCTGCATCTTCTGTCGGTTGAAGACATACTTTGCAAAGAACTCGCTTGGACGCTCTTTGCGATTGGGCACTTCGACAGCCTTCTTCGTGAAAGCCTCGCCTACAATTTTAAACCTAAGTGTGCTGGACATAATGATGTATGATGTAAGATGTATGATGTATGATTTGCTATTTATTAGAAGTTAAAGTGGAAGTTAATTCGCTACGCTCATAGAAGTTAACTCGCTGCGCTCGTGGAAGTTAATGAGCTTTGCTCATGGACAAATGTTTGGGGTCCTGTTGTATTGTCCAGCGCTTTAGCGCTTTACTTCCAGCCTGCAAAGCAGGCTTAACTTCGCCAGCTTGCTGGCATTACTTCCTATTTTTACTTCCTTTTATTTGTTCTCTATGAATCGTTTTACGAGGTCTTTATAGGCATCGATGCGGCGGTCACGCAGGAAAGGCCACCATTGACGGACAGTCTCTGTGCGCTTTAGGTCAACATCGATGATGGCAACCTCTTGCTTCGTTTCGCTTGCCTGATAGAGCAGTTCGCCTTGCTGACCGGCCACGAAGCTGCTTCCCCAGAACTTGATGCCCTTGGTCGCGCCACTTGGATCGGGCTCGAGACCAACGCGATTGACGGTCACAACAGGAATCCCGTTAGCGATAGCATGACTGCGCTGAATGGTCGTCCAGGCTTCGCGTTGACGCCTCTGCTCTTCCTTTGTGTCCGAACTCTCGTAACCGATGGCAGTAGGGTAGATGAGGAGGTCTGCTCCCTGCAAAGCCATGAGTCGTGCTCCTTCGGGATACCATTGGTCCCAACAAACCTGAACGCCAAGCTTGCCTACGCTGGTCTTGATGGGATGGAAACCGAGGTCGCCAGGCGTGAAGTAGAACTTCTCGTAGTAGGCAGGGTCATCGGGGATGTGCATCTTTCTGTGCATCCCTGCAATACTGCCGTCCTTTTCGAAGACGACTGCTGTATTGTGATAGAGCCCTGCAGCTCGTTTCTCGAAGAGGCTTGTGACGAGCACAACTTGGTTCTCCTTTGCCACCTTCGCATAGAAGTCTGTTGCCTCTCCGGGGATGGGAAGCGCAAAGCGGAAATTGTCCGTGCTCTCTGTCTGACAGAAGTAAAGACTGTCGTGCAACTCTTGAAGGACCACGAGTTCAGCACCCTCTTTCGCCAACTTAGCAATGCTTTTCGCAAGCTTCTTGCGATTCTCTTCCACGCTGGCAGCGCAGCTTTGTTGAATGATACCGATCTTCATTTCACTATTATCTCTTATCTTTTATCTATCAACTTTTATCTCTAATCCCTAATCCCTAATCTCTAATCCCAGTTCCTCTTGGGAACTGCATCGTGCAGCAATGCAGTCTTCCGTGTTGAGTGATGAGTGGACGGCAATCGATGCCGATGATGTCGTAGTTTTGAAAGGCTTTTCGGAGTTGTTCCTCAGCCTTTTTGTCCGTGTCCTCATCCCCATAAGTGGGCATCAGGACAGCCCCGTTGATGACGAGGAAGTTGGCGTATGTGGCAGGCAGTCGAGTGCCATCTTCGTCGTAAACCGCCTTTGCCATCGGCAACGGGATGAGTCTATATGGCTTGCCATCTATAGTGCGGAACTCCTTCAGTTGAGCCTCCATTTGTTGCAACTCAGCATAATGCTCATCGCTCTCGTCGAGACATTGAACATATGCAATCGTATCATCAGGACAGAAGCGAGCCAGGGTGTCGATATGGCTGTCTGTATCGTCTCCGGCAAGGTAGCCGTAATCGAGCCAAAGCACGCGCTCAGCATGAAGCATTTCAAGCAGTCGAGCCTCGATCTGTTCCTTTGTCAGAGGCTGATTACGATGAGGAGCGAGCAAGCATTTGCTTGTAGTCAGGATGGTTCCCTTGCCGTCGCTCTCGATGCTCCCGCCTTCCAGCACAAAGTCCAGATGATCCTCATATTGCCCCTTCAAAATGCTTTGCTCCATCATCCTCCGATTTATCTCGTTGTCGAGGTCGGCGGGGAACTTCTCACCCCAGCCATTGAAGCAGAAATCGAGCAGATGTAGACCGTCAGGAGCGAGCAAAGAGATGAAGCCATGGTCGCGAGCCCAAGTGTCGTTTGTAGGCGCTTTGCAGAAAGAGATGTGAGCGAGTTCCCTCGTCGTCAGAGCCCTTTCGAACAATTGGCGGACATGAGCAGGTTCAGGCGTCACAATGATGAGATTTTCGCGCGCAGAGATAGCCTTCGCCATATCAAGATAGCAATGTGTTACCTCCTCCAGAATAGGCTGCCAATCCGTGCCTGCATGCGGCCAAGTAAGCTGCACAGCACCCTGTTCATGCCACTCAGCTGGCAATATGATGCACTTGTCTCTTTCCAACGCTTTCTCTTATTTTGTGTGCAAAGTTACGAAATAAAGTTTAAAGATTAAAGTTTAAAGATTAAAGTTTTTCTCTTTTATGCTTTTTCGAGCGAGAGGACTCTGGCTGCACTGCTCCGCGACTACAATCGCGCCTTGGTGCTAAAGCATCTAAGAAGGTCAAGGTTAAGGTTAACGTCGTTAGTTATCCCTGTGTTGCCGGCTTGTGACGCGTGTTAAGTTGGCCGATTTAACTGGCGTCGTTTTCTCCCCCTTTAGGAGGGGAGTTAGAGGGGGTCCCCCGTTTCGTTTGCAAGGGCAAAGGTACGACATTCTCGTTGCGGTCTACGAATTTTTGGGCAACTTTTTTATATGTTTTTCAACATCTTTTTCTAATAGGTTTATGTGTGTGCGGGAGTAATGTATTTTGTAATGAAATTTCCATTTCCGAGGGCGGGGCGCAGTCATCAAGTCATTAGTCATTAAGGAGAAAAGAGTGCGCCGAAAATTTAAT
>JAFYYO010000371.1 GCA_017557475.1 Bacteroidaceae bacterium | reverse complement strand
AGGTCCACTTCGTATTGCTTTGACACTTCGGGGAACATCTGGTTCAGTTTGTCCTTCATACGTTGGCGCTGGATGACGCGATTGGTGGTCTTATAGACCTCGCCTTCCAGGTTTGCCACGTTCTTCATTGTTACGTTGGCATTGGCATCTGTCTCGGAAGCGGTCGCCGCATTGTCGTCGCTGTGGCTGTACTCGTTCATATAGTCGATGCGCTCCTTGATGAATCGAGCTTCGGCATGACGCTGACGATAGAGGATGTATGCCTTTGCCTCGTCGTAGTAGCCGTTCTGCATCAAGGCCAACTCTACGCGATTCTGAATCTCCTCTACGGTAAAGCCATCGCGGACAGATATGCTTTCGCTTAGGTCGGTGGCAACACTTTTAATTTTCTCCTCGTCAAGCTTGTTCACCGACTGCAACGCGCCGACGAGGGCATTTTTGATTTTGGCTCTGTTAAACTCTTCCTGCGAGCCATCTCTTTTGATTACGATCATGGTGTGTATAGGTGTTAATTATTTGTCTGAAGTAGGTCCTCTCGGAAAACGACTACAAAGGTAGAAACTTTTTCCGAGTTGACCAAAATAAAACAACAAAATTTTTCAAAAAAAATAAAAGTTTTCCAAAACAAAAAGTTAAGCCATTGTCGTGTAATGAGATAGCTTTATTTGCCGAACAAAAAGTTTTCCAAAACGTATGTTTCTTCCTGATAGTGTGTTGTTTCATTCGGTAAACTTTTTCCCTTCTTGTGGTTGTCGGGAGCGGGTATGCAGTTATATGGCAAATTCATGCACAAATTGGGGATTAATCAGGTGCGTAAAAAGTGGGAATTTTCCCTGAAAAGTTTGTAAACAGACCTGCGTGTTTTCTGAAATACGCAAAGTCATTTTGGATGGGCAAACGAGGCACAATTTCTTTTTTACTTGAGAAAAAGTGCACATTATGTTGCTTGTTTCTGTAAAAAGAAGTACCTTTGTCGGCGAATTCGGGATAAAGTAAACAAAAAGTAAGAATGTTATGGGAAAATTGAGAATTGCCGTCGTTGGTTACGGAAACATTGGAAAGTATACGGTGCAGGCTTTGCAAGCGGCTCCTGATATGGAAATTGCGGGCATCGTTCGCCGTAATGGCGGGGCCGACAAGCCAGCTGAATTGGCTGATTATCCTGTTGTGAAGGACATTCAGGAGTTGGGAAAGGTGGATGTTGCGATATTGGCTACGCCGACTCGTTCCGTCGAGGAGCATGCCTTGAAGTGTCTCGCTCTTGGCATCAATACTGTGGATAGTTTCGACATTCACACTTCCATTCTCGACCTTCGCCGCAGTCTTTCGGCTGCCGCAAAGAAGAGTGGTGCCGTAAGCATCATTTCTGCAGGCTGGGATCCGGGAAGCGATAGCGTCGTCCGTACCTTGATGGAGAGCCTTGCTCCTAAGGGTTTGACTTACACGAACTTCGGTCCTGGGCGCAGCATGGGACACAGTGTTTGTGTTCGCAGCAAGAAAGGTGTGAAGGATGCGCTCTCGATGACGATTCCTGTAGGCGAAGGCATTCATCGTCGCATGGTTTATGTCGAACTGGAAGAGGGTGTGAGCCTCGAGGAAGTGACGAAGGAAATCAAGGCTGATCCCTACTTCTCCCACGATGAGACGCATGTCTTCCAAGTGGAAAGTGTTGATGCCTTGAACGATGTAGGGCATGGTGTGAACCTCGTTCGAAAGGGCGTGAGCGGTCAGACGCACAACCAGCTCTTCGAGTTCAACATGAAGATCAACAATCCGGCCCTCACGGCTCAGGTCCTCGTGAATGCGGCTCGAGCCACGATGAAGCAGCAGCCTGGAGCCTATACGATGATCGAGATTCCCGTCATCGACTACCTGCCTGGCGATCGCGAGCAGATAATCGGACACTTGGTTTAAGCTGGTTCTTCCCCTTATATATATAATAAGGTATATAGGAGCTGCCCAAAAGGAAAGAGCGTGCCCTTCGAACGAGGAGAGCACGCTCTTCTCGTAGCATAATTGAGCGAGGGTAATCGGTCGTTTTAGCTCAGTACTCCGTCAGTCACGCCTAGCGAGGACTCCAGTACCAACGTGGAGGTACTCGAGTACATCCACGCGAGGATTGGAGTACTGACGTGTGAGGACTGGGGTCGAGGCAAGGTTAGTTTGCAAACTAGCTACGTCTAGTTTGCCTATTAGCTACGTCTAGTTTGCGAATTAGGCACGCCTAGTCTGGAGGCGCTCAAGTGCTGGTTTTTCGGCTCGATTGGGTACGCCAACTGGCACTTTTCACATTATTTATATATATATGCGCGCGTATGAGCACATTTTATTAGCAAAAAAAACACGATTCTCGCAAAAAAGCAGTATATTTGCGCCGATTATGGGGTAGTATGCCCCATTATGAAGATGAAGAAACTGCTCATAGAAACTTACGGATGCCAAATGAACGTGGCCGACAGCGAAGTCGTTGCCAGCGTGATGGGTATGGCTGGATATGAGGTTACGGAGAGTCAGGACGAGGCAGATGCCGTGTTCCTGAACACTTGTTCGGTGCGCGATAATGCCGAGCAGAAGATACTTTCGAGGCTCGACTTCTACCATAGTTTGCAGAAGAAACAGGGTCGCCGCATCATCGTCGGCGTGCTTGGCTGTATGGCAGAAAGGGTGAAGGAGCAGCTCATCGAGGAGCATCATGCCGATTTGGTTGCAGGTCCTGATGCCTATCTCTCGCTGCCCGACCTGATTGCTCAAGCGGAATGTGGTCACAAGGCCATCAACGTAGAGCTCTCTACCACAGAGACTTACCGCGACATCGTGCCTCAGCGCATCTGCGGGCCGCACATCTCGGGCTTCGTCAGCATCATGCGAGGCTGCAACAACTTCTGCCACTATTGTATCGTGCCCTACACCAGAGGTCGCGAACGCAGTCGTGATGTGGAAAGCATCCTGCGCGAATGCCGCGACCTACAAGAGCGTGGCTACAAGGAAGTGACGCTGCTGGGGCAGAATGTGAACAGCTACGGACTTGCCGCAGCAAGTCCGGAATCTCCGGAATCTCCGGATTTTCCGGGATTGCTCCGAATGGTGGCCCACGAGGTGCCGCAGATGCGGGTGCGATTCACCACTTCGCATCCGAAGGATATGAGCGATGAGACGCTTCGTGTGATTGCAGAAGAGCCGAATCTCTGCCACCATATTCACCTGCCGGTACAGAGCGGAAGCAATCGCATCCTGAAGCTCATGAACCGAAAGTACACAAGGGAATGGTACTTGGAACGCGTCGATGCCATTCGCCGCATCATTCCTGATTGTGCGATTTCGACTGATATTTTCGTCGGCTATAGCAGCGAGACGGAGGAAGACCACCTGCAAAGCCTCTCGCTCATGCGTGAGGTGGGCTACGACAGCGCCTTCATGTTCAAGTACAGCGAAAGGCCTGGAACTTACGCCAGCAAGCATTTGCCCGATGACGTGCCTGAGGAAGTGAAGATACGGAGGCTGAATGAAATCATCGCTCTGCAGAACGAACTCTCTGCCGCGGCCAACCGAAAGTGCATCGGAGGGCAGTACGACGTCCTCATCGAAGGCGTCAGCAAACGCAGCAAGGACGAACTCTTTGGCAGAACAGGGCAGAACAAAGTGGTGATTGTCCCTCGAGGCAACCTCCATATCGGACAGACCGTTCCCGTCATCATCACGGAAAGCAGTAGCGCTACACTCAAAGGAAACATAAGATAATGAAACATAAAAAGAAAAACAAGATGGCTTGGACGATGCAAGCCATTACCAGTACCATCAGCACAAGCCTGTTGCTCATCCTCTTCGGACTTGTGATATTGCTTTCGCTCACAGCAAGGGTTGTGGCCGATAGCGTTAAGGAGAACGTGACCGTCACGGTTGTGCTCGACGATGACGTGCAGACCGCCGATGCCGTACACCTTTGTGATTCGCTGAATAAGATGCACTACGTCAGCAGTATCGAGTACATCAGTCGCGAACAGGCCTTGCAAGAACAGATAGAAAGCATGGGTATCGACCCGACCGACTTCCTTGGTGCCAATCCCTTCGCCATTTCGATGGAGGTGAAGGTGAAGCCAGAGTATTCCTGCAACGACAGCCTTGAATGGATAAGTGGCGAGCTGAAAGTGTCGAAACTGGTGGCAGATGTCCTGTATCAGAAGGACTTGGTGGAGAGTTTGAACTTCAATCTCCATCGCGCTTCCTTCTTCTTGCTCGCCATCGCTCTGTTGCTCGTCATCATTTCGCTGAGTCTTATCAACAATACAGTCCGCCTGAGTGTCTTCAGTCACCGCTTCGTGCTTCACACTATGAAACTGGTGGGAGCGAAGTGGAGCTTCATTCGCAGGCCGTTCCTCGTCAATGCTTTCTGGCTTGGCATAGTGTCTGCACTCATAGCCGACGCAGCTATCTTTGGCGGCATCTACTGGGCATCGACCTATGATGCAAGTGTGCTCCGCTACATCACGCAGGAGAATATGATTATCACGGCAGTTTCGGTACTCGTCATCGGACTTGTGCTGGCTATTGTCTGCACCTACTTCTCTGTGACGCATTGCTTGAAGATGCGCGACTCGGAACTGTATTAGACCCCGAACATTAAATCGTAAATGGTAAATAGTAAATTGTAAATGAATATGGCATTTAGTAAAAAGAACTACATTCTGCTGGCTATCGGAATGGCAATCGTCATTCTTGGTCTTGTCTTGATGTCAGGCGACGGAAGTGCAGAAGGCTTCTTCAACCCCGACATCTTCAGTGCTCGTCGCATCAAAGTGGCTCCTCTCGTGAGTCTTTTCGGCTTCTGCTTCATTATGTTCGCTATTATGTACAAGCCCAAAGCTAAGCAAGAAGATAAGAAATGAACGAACTGCAAGCTCTCATCTTAGGTCTCATTCAAGGCCTTACCGAGTATCTGCCTGTCAGCAGCAGCGGACATCTGGAGATAGGAAAGATGCTTCTTGGGCTCGACCCCGAACAAGGAGGCCTGACTTTCGACATCGTGGTACACATCGCAACTGTGCTTGCCACCATCGTTATCTTGTGGAAAGAGATTATCTGGATAGTGCAAGGACTGCTGAAGTTCAAGTGGAACGATGAGGCGAAATACGCTTTTGCCATCCTGATAAGCATGATTCCTGTCGCTATTGTCGGGTTTTTCATGAAGGATAGCATCGAGGCGCTCTATGCCGACGAACACGTCAGGAAGCTTGTTGTCGGCTGTTGTTTGATTGTGACGGCTGCTCTACTGACGCTCACACACTTCTACAAACCCAAGGAGAAGGAAGAGATTTCGCCGCTTCATGCTTTCGTGATAGGTATCGCACAAGCTGTCGCCGTCCTTCCTGGCTTGAGTCGAAGCGGCTCAACCATCGCGACAGGACTGCTCTTGGGCAATAGCAAGCAGAAACTCGCGCAGTTCTCTTTCCTCATGGTCATCCCTCCGATTCTTGGCGAGGCGTTGCTCGACTTCAAGCATCTTATTGCTCCAAGTGCGGAGTATCTTGCCGAGCACGGAGCTGCGGCAGCCATTCCGACACCTTCCTTGCTGGTAGGTTTCCTGGCAGCCTTCGTTTCGGGATGCTTCGCTTGCAAGTGGATGATATCACTCGTCAAGAAATGTAAGCTCATATACTTCGGCATCTATTGCGCCATCGCCGGCATCTTGGTGCTGATTTTCGCGTAAAAGAATGAATTTTCAAGAGGGAGAAATACTTTGCTTCGACAAGCCTTTGAGGTGGACGAGCTTCAATCTTGTTGCTAAGATACGGAGTCAACTGTGTCATCGACTTGGCGTGAAGAAACTCAAAGTCGGTCATGCAGGCACGCTCGACCCTTTGGCAACAGGCGTGATGGTCGTTTGTACAGGCAAAGCCACGAAGCGAATCGACGAACTACAGGCACATGTCAAGGAATATGTGGCAACCTTGCAGTTCGGCGCTACGACTCCTTGTTTCGACCTCGAAAAGCCAATCGACCAGACTTACCCAACCGAGCATATCAACGAGAAACTCGTTCGAGAGGTGCTCGGCAAGTTCCTTGGTCGCATAGAACAGGTGCCGCCAGCCTTCTCGGCCTGCAAGATTGGCGGGAAGCGCGCTTATGACTTGGCCAGAAAGGGTAGGGAAGTGGACCTCAAGCCCAAGATTCTTGTCATAGACGAGATTGAGCTCCTCGACTTCGACCAAGAGAAGATGCAAACCACGATTCGCGTCGTTTGCAGCAAAGGCACATATATCAGGGCTTTGGCTCGCGATATCGGACAGGCTCTCGAAAGTGGTGCTCACCTCATCAGCCTGCGTCGAACCCGAGTTGGGGACGTCAACGTGGAGGATTGCATGAAGGTCGAGGACTTTGCTGACTGGCTGGACAAACAACAAATAGACATATCATAAAACAACATAAACAATATGAAACTACAACAATTCAAGTACAGACTTCCTGAGGATCGCATTGCGTTGGAGCCCACTCCGTTCCGCGATGACTGCCGACTCATGGTGATTCATGCCAAGCGAGGTGTTATCGAACACCACGACTCGTTCCGCGATGTGCTCGACTACTTTGATGAGAAGGACGTCTTCGTGTTCAACGACACCAAAGTCTTCCCTGCTCGCCTCTATGGAAACAAGGAGAAGACAGGTGCCAAGATTGAGGTCTTCCTGCTTCGCGAACTGAACAAGGACATGCGACTCTGGGATGTGTTGGTCGATCCTGCACGCAAGATTCGTATCGGCAACAAGCTTTATTTTGGCGAAGACGAGTCGATGGTGGCTGAGGTGATTGATAATACCACGAGTCGTGGCCGCACCCTTCGCTTCCTCTTCGATGGTACGCACGATGAGTTCAAACGTGCTCTCTTCGCTCTTGGCGAGACACCCATCCCGAAGCAAATCATCAAGCGCGACGTCGTGCCTGAGGATGCCGAGAACTTCCAGACAATCTTCGCAGAGAAGGAAGGCGCTGTGACAGTTCCAACGGCTGGTCTTCACTTCTCTCCTCAGCTGATGAAGATGATGGAGATTAAGGGCGTGGAGTTTGCCTTCGTTACCCTTCATTGCGGACTTAGCAACTTCCGCGAGATAGATGTCGAGGATTTGACGAAGCACAAGATGGATAGCGAAGAGATGCATATTGACCAGAAAGCGTGCGATATCATCAACAAAGCACATCTGGAAGGACACAAGATCGTTGCAGTAGGCACAACTGTTCAGCGCGTTCTCGAGACGTCAGTCTCAACCGACGGACAGCTCAAGGAGTTCCATGGCTGGACGAACCGCTTCATCTTCCCGCCTTACGACTTCCACATGGCTGATGCTATGATAGCGAGCTTCTACATGCCTTACAGCACATTGCTCATGTTGACCTGCGCTTTCGGCGGTTACGACCTCGTCATGAAAGCGTATAAGGAGGCTCTTCGCTACAACGAGAACGACCCCGAAAAGTGCTATCGCTTTGGTCCTTACGGCGATGCGATGCTGATACTGAATGACTAAGATCCCCTCTAACTCCCCCCTAAAGGGGGAGAAGCTTTACCTGTCATTAGGAAGTAATCTGGGTGATAGGGCTGAGAATCTGAATCGTGCGATTGCTCTTATTGGGGAGCGAGTGGGAGAGGTGCAGCGTGTTTCGTCGTTCATCGAGACCGAACCTTGGGGCTTCAAGAGCAAGCATCCGTTCCTGAATGCAGCCTGTTTGGTGCTGACAACGCTTTCTCCCATGGAATGTCTCGATGCTACTCAGCAGATTGAGCGTGAGTTGGGACGCAAAAGGAAGTCGAGGAACGGCGTCTATCACGACCGTCCCATCGACATCGACCTGCTGATGTATGGCAACCTCACGCTCTCTACGCCCCGACTCACCTTGCCGCATCCTCGAATGAAAGAGCGTGACTTTGTCATGATTCCGTTGCGCGAAATCCTGCCCTCCACGGATGAGTGAAAAACATAACGTGTTATGATCGCCATCATAACGTGTTACGTTTGAAAAGATAACGTGTTATGTTGGCCAACTTAACGTGCTTCGTTTGAGGACGACACTGGGGTTTTCTATGTCCTTAACGTTCTAAAAGTTACAAAAGTCCGTTTTGAAAGATAAAAAAGTGGCAAATAAGCAAATAATTTTTCACTTTTCACTTTTCACTTTTCATTTTTTATTGTACCTTTGCACCCGCATTTGCGAAACAGTGCCGACGAGAGGTGCTGTTCGACAAACAAGTTCAACACATAACACAAAACATTATGTACTTAGATTCAGCTAAGAAAGAAGAGATCTTTGAGAAGTTCGGTCAGGGCAAACAGGACACAGGTAGTGCCGAGAGCCAGATCGCTCTGTTCACTCACCGCATTGCTCACCTCACCGAGCACATGAAGCAAAACCGCAAGGACCACAGCACCGAGCGTGCACTCACAGGTCTGGTTGGTAAGCGTCGCGCCCTGCTTAATTACCTCAAGAGCCGCGACATCACTCGCTATCGTGCTATCGTCAAAGCTCTCGGCTTGCGTAAATAATCTACGCAGCTCCGCTGGAAAGAAAGAAAAAGGCTGCATTCGTGCAGCCTTTCTTCTTTATTATGAATTATGAATTAAGGATTATGAATTGGAAAAAGATCTTGCCTGATGTGCTGGCCGTCCTGTTCTTCGTGGCCGTCAGCGTAATGTATTTCATCGTGCCTATCCGTGATGGTTTGGTTCTTACAGGACATGACCACACCGGAGGCGTCGGCAGTGGTGTGGAGATGGACCAGTACAGAGCGACTCATAATGGCGAGCGTACTCGCTGGACAAACACGCTTTTCTGCGGAATGCCCACTTATCAGATGAGTCCCAGCTATCGTAGTACGGAGACGCTTAGCTCGTTGGAGCGCGTCTATCAACTCGGACTTCCTGGCCTCTCGGCCTATGCCGCTTACGTCTTTATGATGCTGCTCGGCTTCTACATTATGCTCAGAGCGTTCGACTTCCGCGTTTGGATGGCGGCTCTTGGCGCAGTTCTTTGGGCCTTCAGCAGTTACTACTTCATCATCATACAAGCAGGACACATCTGGAAACTCCTGACACTCAGCTTCATACCGCCGACCATCGGAGGCATGGTTCTGTGTTACAGAGGCAAATACCTGCTGGGAATCGTGGTGACGGGCTTCTTCACGGCGATGCAAGTCTTGAGCAATCACGTCCAGATGAGCTACTATTTCCTGTTCGTCATCGGTTTGATGTCGCTCGCTTTCCTGATTGATGCGATTCGTCAAAAGACGTTTGCCAAGTGGCTGAAGGGAACCCTTTGCTTCGCCATTGGCGGTATCCTGGGCGTTTGCATCAACCTGAGTAACCTCTATCACACTTGGGAATACAGCAAGGAGAGCATGCGTGGCAAGAGTGAACTCACGCAAAAGACGAAAGATCCTGCAGACCAGACGTCGAGCGGACTTGAGCGTAGTTACATCACAATGTGGTCGTATGGCATCGGAGAGACTTTCACGTTGCTCGTTCCGAACACCAAAGGCGGCGCGAGCCAACTGCTTGCCGACAACAAGACGGCAATGAAGCACGCCAAGCAGGACTTCGTTCCCATCTATCGAGCCTTTACGCAATACTGGGGAGAGCAGCCTGGAACGAGCGGCCCAGTGTATGTCGGAGCTTTCGTATTGATGCTCTTCTGGCTCGGATTCTTCCTTGTGAAAGGTCCGATGAAGTGGTGTCTCGTGGCAGCAACCGCGTTGAGTATCCTGCTTTCATGGGGCAAGAACTTCATGGGATTCACGGACTTCTTCCTCGATTACGTGCCCATGTACGACAAGTTCCGCACCGTCGCCAGCATCCTCGTCATTGCTGAATTCACGATTCCTCTGCTTGCGATGCTCGCTTTGAAGAAGATAGTCGAAGACCCTGACTGCTTCTCCGGCAAGGACGACCACATCGCGCGCGTACATTATATTACTATAAGCTTTGCCCTGACCGGCGGTTTGGCTCTGCTCTTCTGGCTTATGCCCGACCTCTTCTTTGGCAATTACATCTCCAGCTCCGACCAGATGTACATGCAGCAATACGTTTCGGCAGGCTACATTCCGCAGGAGATGGCCGGACAAATCCTGTCGAACATGAGCGAGATGCGCAGGGCGATGTTCACCGCAGATGCCTTGAGGAGCTTCATCGTCGTGGCTATCGGTACCGTTCTCCTGCTTGCTTATCGCTTCGGAAAACTGAAGGCGACCCCGATGATTGCAGGTATTATCCTGCTTTGCCTCGTCGATATGTGGGGAGTGAACAAGCGTTACCTCAACGACGGCATGTTCTCTCGTCCTCAAACAAATGCTCAGGCCTTCCCCCAGACAGATGCTGACCGCTTGATTTGCCAGGATACCGACACCTATTATCGTGTCTTGAACCTGAGCGTAAGCACCTTCAACGACAATACGACCTCGTTCTATCACAAGAGCATAGGTGGTTATCATCCCGCCAAACTGCGTCGCTATCAGGAACTTATCGAGGAGCATCTGCAAGGAGAGATGGGCAGAATCAATCAGGCAGTAGTGGAAACTGGCGGTCATCTCGAGGCTTGCAACGGCGACAGCCTGTTCCATGTCCTCAACATGCTCAATACCAAGTACGTCATTCTCCCGTTGAAGGACAACGGCAAACTGCCTGTCCGGAATCCTTGGGCACAAGGAAATGGCTGGTTTGTAGAGCAGACGATGTACGTTCCTGATGCCGATGCCGAGATCGCAGCCTTGCATGAAGCCGACCTCAGGAAGGTTGCTGTGGTCGATAAACAGTTCGAGTCAGTCCTTGAAGCCTCCCCTTCAGGAGGAGGTTTGGAGGGGTCTTCTACCGTTGAGCTGACCAGTTATGAGGCAAATCGCCTGTCGTATAAGGTCAAGAGCCAGAAGGGAGGCGTCGTTGTCCTGAGCGAAATTTACTATCCTGGCTGGACTTGCACGATTGATGGACAGGCTACAGAGATTGCAAGAGCCAATTATGTGCTTCGAGCCATCAAGGTTCCTGCAGGCGAACACGAGGTCGTCATGACCTTCGATCCGCAGACTGTCCACATCACGGAAGCCATTGCCTATGGCGCTTTGGCGCTCCTTGCCCTGATGCTTATCGCGTTGCTCGGAATCAGCATCTACAGGAAGAGGAAAAACGCACGCAGTTAAGTTCGCAAACTAGGCGTGTCTAGTTGCCCAACTAGACGTGGCTAATTTGCAAACTAGACGTGCCTAGTTGGCCAACTAGCCCTGCCTGGTT
>JAFYYO010000044.1 GCA_017557475.1 Bacteroidaceae bacterium | reverse complement strand
CTTTCTTCTCGCCCTTCAGATACCCTTCTGCCACGAAGACGACATCTATCTTCTCCCTGCTGTCGCCCGACTTCTCGAGGTATTGCCACTTTAAGTTCTTGTCAGGGAAGATTGGTCTTATCAGGATGTCCTGCGGGTCAATATGATGTTTGAGTTCGCTCTGCACCTTGTTATGCGTGTCCGTCAAGGTAATCGTGATGTCGGCAGGACGTTTAGGGAAGGGAACCAGAAAGACATTCTCGAACGACTTCTGCACACGGGTCGCCTCTTCCGTTGTTTGCCACTCCTGGAAAAGCGTACTGAAAGAATGACGATAGATAACTTGTTTAGTTTCAGCATCCTTCATGCAAAGCTGCCCGTCTCCCAGCAGAAGCAAGCTGTCCAGATTAACTCGCCTGCCAAACCAGCCAGCCGAACACTTCATCTCGTCGAGTGAGATATATTGGCTATTGTTGTCCCCAGAGAAAGTATAGTCCAGGCGCAGAGTCTTGTCCTGAAACCATGTGTCAAAGTCCTGAGCCTTCACACAAATCAGACAAAACAAAAGAAGCAGAGCAGTAATCAGCGTTGACTTCATAGAATTCTTGTTAATTGACGCTACAAAATTATATAAAAACTTGGGATTATTGCGTTTCACATTATAATTGTTTTTTATTGAAGATGTTTATTTGCTTTTTTGCATGCTTATTCGTATATTTGCAGGACTAAACCATCACACTGTTAATTATGGAACCTATCGTTAGCATCATCATGGGCAGTACAAGTGACCTGCCTGTTATGGAGAAAGCAGCCAAATTCCTCGATGAAATGGGCATTCCTTTCGAGATGAATGCCTTCTCCGCTCATCGTACGCCTCAAGAGGTGGAAGCCTTTGCTCGCTCTGCTGAAGAGCGAGGATTGAAGGTCATCATCGCAGGAGCAGGAATGGCTGCGGCTCTGCCTGGTGTCGTTGCAGCAAGCACCACTCTGCCTGTCATCGGAGTTCCAATAAAGGGAATGCTCGACGGCCTCGATGCTATGCTCAGCATTATACAAATGCCTCCTGGAATCCCTGTTGCTACTGTTGGCGTGAATGGTGCTCAGAATGCTGCTATCCTCGCTGCAGAAATGCTTGCCTTGAGCGACGAGACTCTCGCACAAAAGCTCCATGATTACAAGCAGGGCCTCAAGGAGAAGATTGTCAAGGCAAACGAGGAACTCAAAGAAGTGAAATATAACTTCAAGACAAACTGAAATGAGACGAAAGACGCACGAAGTTAAGATTGGCAAGTTGCGCATTGGTGGCGAGAATCGCGTGGCTGTGCAGAGCATGACCACTTGCTCTACTCTCGATACCGAGGGCTGCATCGAGCAAGCCATTCGCATTATCGAGGCAGGTGGGCAGTTGGTTCGACTCACCACTCAAGGCACTCGCGAAGCTGAGAATCTGCGAAATATTAAGGCTGGTCTTGCAGTTCGAGGCTATGGGGATGTACCTCTTTGTGCCGACGTTCACTTTAATCCGAATGTGGCCGATGTTGCCGCTACTATCGTCGAGAAAGTGCGCATCAACCCAGGCAACTATGTTGACCCAGCTCGTCAGTTCAAGACGCTGGAGTATACGGATGAGGCGTATCAGCAGGAACTCGCTCGTCTGGACGAGCGCTTCTGCCGCTTCCTTAATATATGTAAGGAGCACGGAACAGCCATTCGTATTGGTGTGAATCACGGCTCACTATCTGATCGCATCATGTCTCGCTATGGAGATACGCCCGAAGGCATCGTAGAGTCGTGTATGGAGTTTCTTCGCATAGCCGAACGAGAGAAGTTCCGCGATGTTGTTGTGAGCATCAAGGCTTCTAACACAGTTGTGATGGTGCAAAGCGTTCGTTTGCTCTGTCAACAGATGGAGAAAGAGGGAATGGATTATCCTCTGCATTTAGGTGTAACGGAAGCAGGCGAAGGCGAAGACGGCAGGCTGAAGAGTGCAGTCGGCATTGGTGCTTTGCTCATCGACGGCATTGGCGATACGATTCGTGTCAGCCTGAGCGAAGAGCCTGAAAATGAGATTCCTGTGGCACAAAGCATCTTGCAAGCTGCTCGTGTACAGATGCACAAGACGGAGTACATTTCCTGTCCAGGTTGCGGACGAACACTTTACGACTTGCAGGATACCATTCGTCGCATCAAAGCCGCCGTCGAGGAGAAAGCCAAGACGGATGCTCGCTATCGCACCCTCAAGATTGGCATCATGGGTTGCATCGTGAACGGCCCAGGCGAAATGGCCGATGCGGATTACGGCTATGTGGGTGCAGCTCGAGGCAAAGTCTCACTATACAAAAACAAGGAGTGCATCGAGAAGAACATTCTTGAGGCCGAAGCCGTAGAACGCCTCATCGCCTTTATCGACAAGGACCTGGAGATAATTCACAATTCATAATTCATTTTAACTCCCATAAAAACTTCTTGTTTACTCTTAACATTCCATTATGATTATTTAACGATGCAGGAGGTGAAGGTTGCGGAAATATTCCTACCTTTGCTGTCGAATTTGTAAAAAAAACAGACTCCATGAAACCTTTCATCCTTTCCCTCCTGTTTCTGTGGCCCCTTGGGGCTGTTGCGCAAGAAGAAGACACCACCTTTCAGATAGCCCGTGTACGCACGTTGCATGAGGTTTTGATTAAGGCCGAAGAGCCTGCGTGGATAAGAAAGAAGCTGAAACTTTTCATCCAGAAACGAGAAGAAAACTATCAGCAAGAGCCATGCTTTAGCGAGTTTGATTTCTTCTTTCAAGATACAGGCTCCGACCTTCAGCGTGGTTCTCTACGCACCATTACGGACTCTCTGACGGCCTATAGGTTCCAGAGCCAAGGCTTGCTGCTCTCGCCCTCAATGGCGCAGATGAAGCAGGACAGTGTCTTTCAGGTTGCACCCGAACGAAACACAGTCTTTGGCACCGATACTGCCTGCGTAAGCCAGCCCGATAGCGCATATGTGCGTTGGGAGTATCTCGACGAGATGCTTTACCAGAACCTCATCCGCTCCCTGGACAAGCACTTCCTCAGGCAACATCGTTTTGCTGTAAATGGGGAGTATGAGCACCCGAATCCCAACGTCGTGCAGCTCGTCTTCTGGTCAACCAAGTATCAGTTGGATCGTGGCTATCTAAACCTCGACACAGCCCGTTGCATGGTCTTGGAGGCTGAACGCCATAGTGGTTTGGATTGTGTAAAGCACGAGTTCTGCAACAGCATTGCCCTCTGGGCGTTAGGTAGGTTTATAAAGCTCCAGCTAAAGGACTGGACCATCCTGCTGCGTGCCGCCTATACAGAGGAGGGTCAGCCCCAGGAATTCCAATATCAGTCGCAAAGACATTTCGCCTCGTGGAGCGATGTGAAGAAAAAACGTCGCGAATGGATGGATAATAAGACCACCTGCCGAGCCTCGCTTCTCCTCCAGCCCACTTCACGAAAAGCTAAGTTTCCCGACCTCATAGACATCTATCCCCCAAAAAGCATCGAGATAGTAAACTCCAAAAGCCGCCGCTACCAAATGCAGGAACGCCTCAGCAAAGTTCCCAGACAATACATCCTACTGAAAGAGTAAACTGTGTTCACCGGCACATTCTGTGGCTGCTATGGTGACTATCAAGATGTCTTGACGTCTGAAATCCACTTTTGATGCATGGAACACATCAAACAAGAGTCTGGTTTCTGCGTGCCAAGTGTGCTGGTAGAAAAAACTTATAGCTTTATGGCTTTTATTTGATAATTCTTCGTACCTTTGCACTGAACAATAATCAAACAATAACTATGGAACTCATATATCTTCTCTATCTCATCAT
>JAFYYO010000370.1 GCA_017557475.1 Bacteroidaceae bacterium | reverse complement strand
GTTGCCGTAGAAGCCCGCTCCTGCGTTATTGTAGGAGAGGTTGTCGAGGATGCTGATGTGGCGGGCTCCTTGAATGCTGATGCCGTGATTGCGACCGTTCTTGACAATATTTCCGCGAATGATTTGTCCCTTGCCTTCAGTCATTGGTTGGCGTCCGTTCGCTCCGTTTCCAAAGCGCGACTGGTCCTCTACGAAGATGCCGTTGTTGCCGCAACCCACACAGATGCAGTTGGTTATGATGAAATTCTCGTCGTCGTAGCCGCGCAGTCCGATGCCGATGCCGCTTCCTCCGCCTTTACCTTCTGTCCAGTTGCGTCCGCCTTCTATAACGCGTACATTATTTATTATAACGCGATTGAGGAAATCGACGCCAAGAGAGGTTGCGGGAGTGCCTTTTAGGACGAGGTCGTCGAAGACAGCATCCGTAAGAGGTCGGATGTTGAAGGCTTTGCAATCGGTGGAGTAGGAGGTAGGCTTCATGCCGTATCCATCGACGGTGAAATGCTCGAAGCGAACGCTCTCGATGGCAGGGAAGTCGCCCTGCTTCGTGCTCTCACCCATGAAGAGCGACCAGTTGCTCGTGCCAATCATCTTCAGGATGGTGCTTTGCACGGAGACGCCTTGCATACAAACCTTCGAGCGCCAATGAATGGAAGAGCGGAAGATGTATTCTCCTGCAGCAAGCTGAATCGTTCCGCCGCCTTCGGAGTGCACTTTATCGACAAGAGCCTGGAGTCTTTGAGAGTTGTCCCACATCTGCGGAGCCACAAAATACTCGGCGGCTTCGTAAATGGCTGCGTCTGCTTGTCCAAAGAGTAAAATCAGACACAGGAGCAACTTGAAACGTGTCTTCATTATAAAAAATGAGGCATTTCCGCAGCGAATTTACATTTATTAGACGATATCAGCAAAGAAAATTGCAAGAAATTTGCCGTCTTCGCTTGAAAATTACGTAAAATATGCTTATTTTTGTGCTCAAATTATGCAAAAAGTCACAAATCCACTCGTTTGGTTGGCTCGTTTCCGTCATCGAAAGGGTTACGGCGTGCACAGTCCCTTTGCCTTCCGTTTCATCACGGACGTCATTTATGAGCGTCAGCCCTATTATGCTTACAAGGAACTGGACGCTGGGTTGCCCTTCAGCAAGCGGTTTCGGCAACGAAGAGGACTGCATCTCTTGCTTCGGCTGGCCAATCATTTGCAACCGCAGACAATCATGCTTCCAAAAGATGCTTGGTGGGAGAAACGCTATCTGCAAAGTGGTTGTAAGAGTGCGAAGTTCATGTGCCAACTTCCAGAAGCGGAGGTGAGTATGTGCTTCCTGAAAGCCCCTGATGACGAGGCTTTTCAGCATCTTGGAGAGCAGTCTGTGCTCTTGCTCGACAACCTGAATGACTATCGCGATTGGTTTCGCGGCTTGCCTTCAATCGTCAGTTTCGACCTCTACGATTTCGGCATTGCATTTTTCGATAAACAATACAATAAACAATACTATAAAGTGAACTTCTAAAAGACCCCCTAACCCCCTTTAGGGGGAATAAATTGTGAAAATGTCAAATGAGTAAGGTATATACTAAAACTGGTGATACAGGAACGACTTCCCTTGTTGGCGGAAAGCGCGTCCCTAAAGAGTGTGCACGTTTGGAGAGCTACGGCACTATTGATGAGCTGAATGCTCAGGTCGGGCTTCTTCTGACTTATGTTGATGAACCTAAGGATAGAGAATGCCTTATTTCCGTACAGAACTGCCTTTTCGTCGTAGGAGCCCAGCTTGCCACGGAAACGGAATCGGCTCATATTCTGCAGAATAAGATAACTGCCGATGATGTCTCTGCTCTTGAAAAAGAAATCGACAAGGCAAGCGAAGGCCTCCCTAAATGGCGAGGTTTTACCCTTCCTGGAGGTTGCAGAGCAGCCGCTTTAGCTCATGTTTGTCGAACTGTTTGCCGAAGAGCTGAGCGAAGAATTCTTGCCCTCAATTCAGCGGAAAAAGTGGATGCTCAATTGCTCGCTTACGTCAACCGCTTGAGCGATTATTTCTATGTTCTTGCCCTTCGACTAAATTTTTTGCAGGGAACAGAAGAAATTTTATGGCATAAATGATTGCAAATTGAAAAAATGTTGTATCTTTGCAGCCTAAAAGAACGAAAACACTAAAGAAAACACTATGTATTGGACATTGGAACTAGCTTCAAAACTGGAAGATGCACCTTGGCCCGCAACTCGCGAGGAACTGATTGACTATGCAACTCGAAGTGGCGCACCTCTCGAAGTCATTGAGAATCTGACTGAAATGGAAGATGAAGGAGAGGTTTATGAAACAATAGAAGACCTTTGGCCCGACTATCCCACTAAGGACGACTTCCTATTCAACGAGGACGAATACTAAAGCGTACTTTAGATTTGATACAAGCGGTGTGGCTATGCCTCATCGCTTTTTTCTTCCTTTTTTCTTTCTACAAGTGTTATGAATACAGAGAAAATGAACATATTCGGCCTGCTCAGGAATTTGTGGCCGTTCGTGAAACCCTACAGATTGCTGATTGTAGCAACCGTTACGTTGACCTTCGTCGGGTCGCTTATGGCGCAGGTTAATGCTGTTGTGCTGGATAAAACGGTGGATGCCATCAATGCCTTGATACAGAATGCCTCGTTCGAGTGGAGTAAGGCTGCCAAGATATTGATTATCATTAGTATAGTGCTCTTGGGCAAAGAGGTCGTCTCTGCTATCATTACCTTCTTCCAACGCCTTTTCGGACAGAAGCTTCGCATTTATGTGAGCCGAGACCTTTCGCTGCAAGTCATCGATAAAATCCTGACCTTCCGAATGGCTTTCTTCTCAGCCGAAGACAACGATACGGGCAAACTGCAGTCGCGAATCGACAGAGGCGTGATGAGCCTGAGCAATACGGTCAACAACTTCTTTATCGACATCCTGCCTCTCTTCACAAGCGCCATCCTTGCCCTTGCCCTCATGTTCGCCGCCAACTTCTATGTCGGTTTGGTAGCGCTCTGCATCGTGCCCGTCTATTTCTACATAACCTATCGTCAAGCCAAGCGCATGAAAGGCGGACGTAGGAGCATTTTCAGCAGCCATCAAGCCGTGAGTCAAGGCATCCTGAACATCTTGGAGAGCATTAGCGTCATCAAGTCATTCAACAGAGAGCAAATCGAAGCCGATAAGCAGAAGGATGTGCAACAGGCTATGACCGACCAACAGATGAGCACTCGTCGATGGAGCTACCTCTACGATGGCTTGAAGAGTTTCTTCGAACAGATTGGTACTGTACTGATTATCATCCTCACAGCTTATCTCGTACTGATAGATTATCCAGGCATGAGCATCGGCAAGATTATGTATCATGTTATGCTCTTCAGCAACGTTAGTGCTCCCATCCGACAGCTGCATCGCATCTACGACGATATGAACGATGCTCTCATCTATGCAGAGGGTTTCTTCGGCATCCTGCACGCTCAAAACGAAGTGGAGGATACGGGCAAATATCATCCAGAAACGGTGAAAGGCGACTTCGAACTGAAGGATGTTGATTTCACTTATGGCAACGGAACGAAAGCCCTGACAGACGTCAGTATGCACATCCAGCCAGGTAAGATAACCGCTTTGGTTGGCTTGAGCGGAGCAGGGAAAACGACCGTCGTGAATCTCTTGGATAAGTTCTATCATCCAGATACTGGGAGCATCAAACTCGATGGGGTAGAGCTGCAGGAATGGGATACACATTGGCTTCGCGAGAATGTTGGACTCGTTTTGCAGAAGAACCATATCTTCAACGGCACCATCGAAGAGAATATCAAATATGGCAATCCGAAGGCCACTCACGAAGATGTCGTAAAGGCAGCAAAGCAAGCCTATATCCACGACCAGATCATGCAATTGCCAGGTCAGTTCGAGTCGCAAGCCTTGCAGCTGAGCGGCGGTCAGCAACAACGCATCGCTATCGCTCGCATGTTCATCAAGAACCCGCCTATCATCTTCCTGGACGAGCCTACAGCCAGCCTCGATGCCGTAGCTACCGAGCAAATCAAGGCCAGCATCGACGCCATCAAGGCCGGACGAACCGTCATCATCATCTCCCACAACATCGGACAAATCATTGATGCCGACCAGATTTATGTACTCCAGAAAGGTCACGTTGTGCAGAGCGGCACTCCCGATGAAGTTTACAGCCAAGGCGGTCTCTACAAGGAAATCTTCGATGCTAGCGCTCGCAGCATGAACGCTGATAAGATAGCCAGCACACTTTCCTCCAACTAAGTTCCCGTATAAACGAAGTTCACCCCTTTCGCGTTGAGATTGCTTTGTTTTGAGGTAGGACAGAAGTTGTTGCAACCCCGAAACACGATAAGCATCGTTTTAAAAGATGCGATTATCCTACTTACCCACGCAGAATGTAACAATGGGAAATGTAAACAACTGAATATCAGTTTATTAGGTGTGATTTCTAAGGGACATTTCTTCACTCGGGGGACAGAATAGGGACAGTTTTTTGACAACAAATGATAATATGGTACCGCACAAAAAAGTAAGAATGATAACAAATGACAATACGATTTGTCGTTTCTTATCATTTGAACACTTTTTAACACTGATTTTGTCATTTGTTGTACGGTATTTGAGATGGAG
>JAFYYO010000369.1 GCA_017557475.1 Bacteroidaceae bacterium | reverse complement strand
ATCATGTTTGGCGATGCCATCAACGAAAGCAGTCGGGCAAATGGCGCAATCCAGCGCAAGCAAGACATTGCAGCCAGCAGACTTGCTAAGAGCGATGCCCTATCAAGGTTACTCTTCGAATTGCCCGATGAGTTTACAAGTGCTGACTTGAAAAAACTTATGGAGAGCAAAAATATGAAACCAGAAGGAGCGAATCCTTACCTTGCTCGAATGGAAAGAAGGGAATTGATTATGAGGGTCGACGGGCGCTACAAAAAAATAAAGTAGGTTGCATTTTGTTTTGTGTTTTGTGAGAAGAAGAAGGCAGGGAGCTGTGAAGTCCCCTGCCTTTTTGCTGTAACAAAGTAACAAAGTAACATTGTTATTTAGAGAGAGAAATGATATGCTTGCATGATCATTTCCGAGCGCCAAACAATGTCGACGAAGTCAGCATTGTTATTCAGAGAGAGAAGAGCCAAACTCGTTTTTTTAGTTAATCAGGAACACTTTCTCTTTTCCCTTGTAAGTGGCTCTGACAGTGGCACGGCCATCGGTGATGGGGCTAACTTGGAACTGCACTTTGGGGTTGTTCGAGGTAGCCTTCAGAACGGAATTAGCCTTCAAGGCACCATAGACTTGATAGTGATTTACCTCTGTGTAGCCGTTATCGTTGCTGCTGAAGATGGGCGTTTCGGGGATATTGAGGGGCTTGCCATCGACAGTAATCGTGACCTGAGGAACTGCCTGCGGGAACATTGTACCCACTTTGGCAAAGAGGATTCCGTGTAGGTCGAAGAGACCTTGTGGACGCTGTGGCTGCTGACGACGGCCGAACTGCTGACGTTGCTGGGGCTCCTGAACTTCAGGTCCTTCCACGACGAGATAGATGGCGTGCTTGCCCATAAGTCCTTCTACTGCAGACACAGGAGCCATGAACTTCTGGGCTTCGCGCTTGGCATCGGCAGGAACATTGACAACTGCAATCTCGCGTCCCTTCCAAGTCTCGCCCGAATAAGGTCCGTCGAGCAAAACATGAATCTTGAAAGCACCACGACCGCTGGGAGTCAGGTGAAGGCAGAGCGAAGTATTGTCGCCCTGTTTGGTTCCCTCGAAAGCCTTCACTCCCTTCGAGTCCTTATCGAGACCACCAAAGCCGAAGTACTTGAAGCCGACGATAGAACCGTTGCGTAGGCCTGCGACATCCATCGAGTTATTCCATACATCGTGGTTGTCCTGCAGATAGTCGTTGCTGCCAGGACCAGCGAAATAGCAGGCAATACCAGCACTATAATAGCCATAAGGCGGCAGTCCGAAGATGTTGAAGCCCTCGCTCGTCACCTCTGCTCCCGTATATTCGTTGCCATCGGAAGCTTTGGCAGTCCATTCATTGTTCTTGACAAAGGGGTCATAACCGGTAATGCGAACCTTTCCACCTTGGCTGACAGGCTTCTTGTCCCACTCAATCTTCACTGGAGCCACCATCGCTTGGCGGGCATTTCCGAAGCCTCTGGGAGGACGATGATAGAAGACATACCATTGGCCGTTAATCTCTTGCAGAGAGCCGTGAGTGTTGTGGCCGAAGTTGGTGGTCGTCAGATGCGTGCCATCTTCATTGAGGACAACGCCTCGACTATCGACCAGAACGCCTCCTGACCTCCAAGGACCAAGCGGCGAGTCGCCATAAGCATAGCGAAGAGCGCTATTAGTGTTGCCGAGACCATATTCCTTGCCACTATAGCCGGAGAAGACCATCACATATTTGTTGCCGACCTGATGAATAGAGGAAGCCTCGAAGAAGTTGAAGTCGAGCGGGTTCTGGCCT